>NZ_JBALOP010000007.1:191688-219733 GCF_036962685.1 Bacillus sp. JJ1566
GAAATTCGATGTGTCATTTTTACCGCACTTTTTGAACAACCTCTAAAAAACGAAAGGTGATACGTACTAATGAAGGTAGCAATTATTGGAGCAATGGATGAAGAAGTAGCCATTTTACGGGAGAAAATTGAAAATAGACAGGAAATAACAGTTTCTGGGAGTGCGTTTTATACCGGAACGCTTAATGGCAATGATGTGATTTTACTAAAATCAGGGATTGGTAAGGTTAATGCTGCAATTTCAACAACGATTTTATTACTGCAATTTAAACCGGATTATGTAGTGAATACTGGTTCAGCAGGTGGCCACTTAAAAACCCTTAATGTAGGTGACATTGTCATTTCATCTGAGGTAAGACACCATGATGTAGATGTCACTGCCTTTGATTATGAATATGGGCAAGTTCCAGGGTTGCCTGCTGCCTTTAAAGCAGATGAAAAGCTAATTGAATTAGCTGGAAAAAGTGCAGAAGGAATCACTGATATTCAGGTTGTGACAGGACTGATTGCAACAGGTGATTCCTTTATGAATGATCCGGAAAGAGTATCATTTATCAGTCAAAAATTTGGTGATTTGTATGCAGTGGAGATGGAAGCAGCTGCTGTGGCGCAAGTTTGTCATCAATTTGAAGTACCATTTGTTGTCATTCGTGCCCTATCCGATATCGCAGGGAAAGAATCAGACGTGTCGTTTGAACAATTCCTACAAACAGCGGCAGTTAATTCTTCAATGGTTGTAGAACGAATGGTAGAGGAAATAAATAGATCAATTTAACTTTATTCGCCAATTAACTTGGCTGAATTAAGGAACTCAGACTAAGAACGCCACATCCTGTGGCAACATCTGAGTGACCCACTTCGTGTGGGCCTAGGCCTCCGGCGGATGCCACAGATTTTTTAATGGATACTTTCGAGCAATAAGATTAAAGTCTAAAAACGCCACTTCCTGTGGCAACGTCTTTATGACCCACCTCGTGTGGGCCTAAAAAATCTGGGCCAAATTCGCCAAGGCAAATTTGATTAGGAGGATTTGTCATGCAAGTGTATCGAAATGTCCATGAGCTTATCGGAAATACTCCGATAGTAGAAATTACGAAGTTTCCATTACGTAATGGTGTTCGTCTTTTTGCGAAGCTTGAATTCTTTAATCCCGGTGGAAGTATCAAGGATCGCTTAGGAGTGGAACTTCTTCAGCATGCTTTTGCAACAGGTCAATTATCTGAAGGGGGAACTGTAATTGAACCTACCGCTGGTAATACGGGAATTGGACTTGCACTTGCTGCAATCAACCGCAATGTTAAAGTGATTCTTTGTGTGCCAAAGAAGTTTTCTACTGAAAAGCAAGAATTGATGAGGGCTTTAGGGGCAACAGTCATCAATACGCCTACGGAGGCCGGGATGACAGGTGCCATTGAAAAGGCAAAAGAACTTCTTAATGAAATTCCCAACTCCTATTGTCCACAGCAATTCGCAAACCCAGCCAATCCTGATACCTATTATAAAACGATTGGACCTGAAATTTGGCAGCAGCTTGAGGGACAAATTGATATTTTTGCAGCAGGTGCTGGTACAGGTGGGACCTTTATGGGGACTGCTAAGTATTTAAAAGAAATGAACCCCTCCATAAGAACCGTCATAGTTGAGCCAATTGGGTCAATTTTAAATGGTGGTGAATCAGGACCACATAAAACAGAAGGAATTGGAATGGAATTTCTTCCAGGTTATATGGATACATCTTACTTTGATTCCATTCACACCATTTCGGATGAGGATGCATTTAATCGGGTGAAGGAAGTTGCACAATTGGAAGGTTTGCTTGTTGGTAGTTCATCAGGGGCTGCCCTCCATGCAGCATTATTAGAAGCGGAACAAGCAAAGCCAGGGTCACATATCCTTGTGATTTTTCCTGATAGCAGTGAACGGTATTTAAGTAAAAAAATATATGAAGGTGGGATTTAGGATGAAACGTAAAACATTGCTTATCCATGGGGGAGTTGGCGAGGATCCACAGACAGGTGCAGTTAATACACCAATCTATCAAGTAAGCACGTATAAACAAGAAGGAATCGGAAACTTTAAGGGCTATGAATACTCACGAACAGGAAATCCAACTAGACATGCCCTTGAAGAATTAATCAAGGATATTGAAGGTGGAGATAGAGGATTTGCATTTGGTTCGGGTATGGCTGCAATCACAGCTGTAATGATGCTATTTAACAGCGGAGATCACGTGATATTTTCTGATGATGTATATGGTGGAACATTCCGTGTGATGACTAAAGTTCTAAATCGTTTTGGTATTGAATCAACCTTTGTTGACACAAGTAATCTAGATATTATTGAAGCTGAAATTCGAGATAATACAAAAGCAATTTACATCGAATCACCAACAAATCCTCTGTTAAAGATTACGGACATTAAGGGTGCTGCAGAAATTGCGAAACAGCATAACCTTTTAACGATCGTTGATAATACCTTCAGCACTCCTTATTGGCAGAATCCAATCGCACTTGGTGCTGATATCGTCCTACACAGTGCTACTAAATATATTGGTGGACATAGTGATGTAGTGGCTGGTCTTGTTGTTGTAAATTCGGCAAAACTGGGTGAGGAACTACATTTTGTTCAAAATTCAACTGGTGGTGTTCTTGGTCCACAGGATTCTTGGCTGTTGATTCGAGGAATCCGTACACTTGGAGTTCGAATGGAAGAGCATGAAGAAAACACACGAAAAATTGTGGAGTTCTTACAAAACCATGAAGCTATTAAAAAGGTATACTATCCTGGAATTGAAACACATCCAAATCATGCCATTGCAAAGGCTCAAGCAAGAGGTTTTGGTGGAATGGTATCCTTTGATGTAGGAAGTGCTGAGAATGCAGATAAGCTGCTAAGTAAAGTAAAATATTTCACTTTGGCTGAAAGTCTTGGGGCTGTTGAAAGCTTAATTTCTGTTCCAGCAAAAATGACACATGCTTCGATTCCAAAAGACCGCCGCGCGGAACTAGGCATTGGCGATGGACTTGTACGTATATCTGTTGGGTTAGAAGATGTTGAAGATTTAATTGAAGACCTTGAGCAAGGTTTAGAATAAAAAATGTTACCTCTAGCCCAATTCAGGGTTGGAGGTTTTTTTAGTTGCAATGAAACTGCTAAATTTTACATTCTTCCTCTACTTTTATTGTATGTTATCATAGGATGGAAGTTTATTAATTTGGTAGGTGGGATACATGATGGAACGTAATAACCAATTGAAAAACATGCGGAATAAAATCACAGACTTTACAAACTACGGTTACATCCTACTTGCGTTGAGTGTGTTTTTGTATATCGGTATTATCATACCGGAGGAACGTTCTCCGTTTCAAATTTATATCATGATGGGTTCAACACTCATTTTCTTATGTTTGTCTTTTACTTTTTTCTTATTAGCTATTAAATATAAAAAAAGATCCGAAAAATAATAGACCTTCACCTAAAATTAATGGTGAAGGAATTTTTTTGCAAAAAAAGGGTTTACATGAATGGTGATTATGGTTATAATTACCATAGTAGGAAAAATTAATGACAAAAGGAGGTCGAATAAAATGTTGAAAGTAACAATTGCTAACAAAAGTTTAAAAACTTCATATGGAAAAATCTATTCGACCATACCGGTGATTAATTTCTAATTTTGATACGTTAATCATGCCACAGGTGGAGTAGTTGCCTGTGGCTTTCTTATGCCCTTTAACGCCACAGGACTAGTATGCCTGTGGCGTTTTTGTGCCTTTTTTTCCTACACAGAATGAAAAGCAACCCGATCAAGGAGGTGAAAAATAATGACCATCAATCTATTCTTTTTAACGATCTCAATTTCAAAACGTCAAAAATCAATTGAAGAGTATGAAAATGAGGAAAGAGTCAATAAGCTTATGGAAGAAATGAAGGAACGCCAATATTCAATGATACGCTTATTCTAATCAACAAAAAATAACAAAAAGAAAGGGGAATGAACATGTTTATGAAAAAATGTCCGATTGTTGCTTGGTTATCTGTGGAGAAGGATTCCACCTAACGAAATTATGAATAGGAGGAGTTACTGATGTTTTCGGTTCATGTGCTTATTTTTACAATTCATTTTATAAAGAAAAATAAACATTAATCCAATGGGAGCGCCTTACAAGGCGCTCCTTTTAGGTTTGTTTTGCTGCCTTAATTTTGTCAAATTTCCTTAACATAATGTTCAAAAGTGGATAACGTTTCCACAGTCCTTAAGTGATAAAGTAAAGGTATGAAGTACATCTCTTTTATGGAGGATGATGAATATGTTTATGATTGTTATGGGGATTGTCATTACATCTGTTATTGCCATTATTATTGGTACTGAGGTTAGTGTAGAATTATAGAATGAAGCTAAAAGGGTGGACTGCAATTCCTGCAATCCACCCTTTTTTACGATCTTCTTTTCTCTTTTTCCGCCCGATAAAATTCATGGAACATTTTCATTAAAGCACGTTTTTCAATCCGAGATACATAGCTTCTTGAGATGCCAAGCTCTTTTGCAATTTCACGCTGGGTTTTTTCCTTCTTTAAATCAAGTCCAAATCTACCTACAATGACTTCTTTTTCCCTGTCATCAAGGACATCGATATATTCTTTGATTTTTTCAAGCTCCATATTTAATTGGATGGTTTCAATCACATCTTCTGTTTCCGATTTCAATACATCAATTAAGCTAATTTCATTTCCTTCCTTATCTTGCCCAATCGGATCATGAAGAGAAACATCTTTTTTTGTCTTCTTAAGAGCTCGCAGATGCATTAAAATTTCGTTTTCTATACAACGAGCGGCATAGGTAGCCAATTTTGTTCCTTTTCCTTGTGAATAGCTTTCGATTGCCTTAATTAAACCAATGGTCCCAATCGAAATGAGATCCTCTGTGTCCTCACCAGTGTTTTCGAATTTTTTTACTATATGAGCGACTAACCGTAAATTATGTTCAATTAACACATTCCGAGCATGTTCATTCCCCTCGGCCAACAATTGTAAGTATTTCCTTTCTTCAGAAGATGATAACGGTTGAGGAAAAGCATTATTTTTTACATAGGATACTAAAAATAATAATTCTTTTACAAAATAGCCTAATGCAGCCAACAGTCCAGACATTCGCTCACCTCCGCATGAATCGTAGTGTATGTAAACTGGTTACACTACTTTATCTAGGCATTTGCCCATTACTTAATGTTATGAGCGAGTGTGCTTGCTTGTGTCTGTCCAAAAGAAAAAAGCTGATGATAGTACTAAAGATGATTTTTTTTACGCAATCAGTCCTACCATTTATTTTATAATCGTAAAAAAAGGTGCAATGGCTACAATCAATGCTAACCCAAAAACAACAAGGGAACCCGGTTTGTTTTTATCTTTCCATAGGGAAACAGAAAATCCAGCGGTATAGGCAAACATGATTGTCATCATCAAATAAATAAATAATTTCATCCTTTAATCCCTTATCCTTTCATATCTAGGTAATTTCGACTGTCGGCCAAATTCTCCAAATGTAATATCGACTGTAACGCTAATATCTGCATCAGGATATGATTTCATCCAGTCATAGTTCTCCCATTGTGGAATGGTTAAAAAATGCTTTCTTGCTGCTAAGGAGAAGCCAAACGGATCTGCCTTAAATTCTTCCTGGGTACGTTTAATATAATCGGTTATACTTTTTTCAAAGCCACTAGTGATGTGCTCCTTTAATTCTTTTCGTTTCTCATCTTCGTTTGCATAGTTTACCATGCTGTGGTCTGTTAAAATCTCAGCCTGTATAGGAAGATTTATCATAATTTTTGGTGCTGGCTTCGACACATCCACTGTTATCTGTGGTTTTTTTATTTGTGTAAAACGTGTAGTAATAAAATAGTTTCTGATAAAAGGGTCAGGAAGAGAAACTAAAAAGCTTGGTTTTTCCATTGATGTATTTATCATTTGGGTGATACGAGTTTCTAACACTGATAACTTTTCAATCATTTGTCCCTCTTTAAAGACTGCGGATCCCAGAAATTGTGCAGGATTTGTTTTTCCAGTCACCTTCATATTTCCTGCTATTAAATCCTCATCCTCATTTTTTCTAGCTGTAATTTTATCTTGCTCACTTGTTGCATAGGCAGAAATAAATAAATCAGCATCCGCCTCAGTTATCCTAAAAAGATTGTGAATTTCGGAATCAGGAATAAAGCCGATTTTAGTTGCATTTTTAAAAAGGATTTCAAAATATTCATGTCTTCTCGTTTCAAGCTTTGGTTTGTTTTGTTCGATAAATGTACTAGCCTTTTCCTTCGTTATGATGAGCTTCGAATCACGTCTTACATCACGGTCTTTTGTCGCATCATAGAAATAACGAATAAAATCCTTATCCCTTGCAAAATCTTCTGAAACCACGAAGAAATCTAATATATCGTAGGTGATGATCTTCGCTACGACAGCGTTTGCTAAGTTTTCTGATTGAATAAAACTTGAGGCATTAAGCGTAATAATTTCATGTGATGGTTCATTAGTACCAGCACCAAGTTGTGTTGATCCCACCTCTGGATTTGATATTAAATAAGTAACTTTTAAATATCCTTCCACATCTGATTTATCTAGACCTATCCCAAGGACATAGGCTCTTTGATCAATTTCCTGCAAATCCCAACACCCAACCAATAAAAATAAAATAGAGCAAATTACAGAAAGTCTAGTTATTTTGGCTAGTTGTTTCATTTTTCAAATCCCCTCTAAGTTTTGCTAGTATCCACATAAGAAAAGGAACAAAAAGAAACATTGGACTCGTTGTATTTAATAAAAGCTCTCTTATTTTAAAAATAGTAAAAGTAGGTGCCTCAGGAGCCATACCAAAAATAACAACGATAGTTGCTATTATCGGAGTTAAATATTCAAAGTTTTTAATATTACAAATGCCTCCTAAAAATATGGCAATTAAATATACATAGACTGTAAAACGAATAAATGTGGCAATAATCCAAAATGGAAAGAAAAAGGTTTCAATATTCGTTAAAAACCCAAGCCTAATCAAGCGGATTAACTCCTGGTATGGATAATCAAGCATTTTTAATCCTTCATAATCAAATACAAATAAATAGATAAGAAGTGAAATCGTTAATTCAATCACGATAATGACAAATGCAACCCATGTCCCTTTTTTATATGCTTTTGCAGATACAATATAGGGAGCGATTAATCCCATAAAAAAAATCTCTGCGAAAAGCGATAGATGGGTCGTGCTCTCTTTTATAACTTCTAAATAGCCAGGGCCTAAAATTGGGAATATGAAGGAAAAATTACTCACTTTTAGCGCTAAGATCAGGGCTAATAATAAAGAAAGTTTTATATAGAAGAGTACTAACCAAGAAACTGTCCCGATATGTTCTAGGCCTTTTTTGGCGCTATACGCACAAACAGCCATTAAAACAGTATAAATAATCAAATACGGTGTCTGTGTAAAATACATGGTACCGATGATATCCACATAAATGGCCGAATCAAAAGTGAGACCTATCATTAAAGACAACACTAAAACACATGATAAAAAGGTACCAATATATTTTCCAAATAAATGGAGGATCACATCGTGCAAATTTTTATTCTTATAGGCTGTTATTACTTTGATTGTCAAATAAATTGGAATGATCGATACGAACCCCATAATAAGTGGTGCCATCCAATATGCATTATTTAGGGATTCTGCCAAGATAATAGGAGTGTCATCAGACAGTTTCACCCCTACGACTAAAATGACGATAGCTACATATTCTCTTATTCCAATTTTCCCTTTAGATAGTTCCATAATCTATTCCTCGGCCTTTTTTATTACGTCTTTTGGTTTTACATATCCAGGACGTAATCTTTCATTTTTAATCATTTTTCTGATGATGGTGTCTCCAGAAGAAATATACTTGGGTGACATTGGTGCTGTGTAAGGAACACCAAATGATTTTATAGATACCATATAAAATAATCCAACAGTAAATAAGGCTGTCATCCCATAAATACCAAAAAAACCAGCCGAGAGAATAAAAGCAAACCGAATGATTCTTATTGCGAAATTCATGCTCACATCGCTAAGTGTAAATGAACAAAGTCCACTTAAGGCAACGACAATAACAACGATAGGGCTGACAATATTCGCCTGCACTGCTGCTTGTCCTAAAATTAACGCTCCAACAATGCCTATTGTCGGCCCAATTGTATTAGGGACTCGAAGTCCAGCCTCTCTTATCAATTCAAAGGCAATTTCCATCATTAATATTTCGATAATAACCGGGAATGGAACTTTTTCACGAGTTGCGGCAATGGCTAATAATAGATCTGTTGGAACCATTTCGGAATGGTAAATGGTAATTGAAACATAAATCGCAGATCCAAAAACGGTAATAAATAATGCACATACTCGGAGTATTCGGATAAAATTTCCGTACATATAGCGTAAATAATGATCCTCTGGATTATGAATGAAGGACCAAAAGGTGGCCGGCAGAATTAAGGTGGCTGGTGAGTTATTCATTAGTAAAATGACATATCCATCCTCTAAAAAAGAGGAAGCACGATCCGGTCTTTCTGTATATAAAATACTTGGAAAGATAGATTTTGGTCTTTCTTCAATGTATTGTTCCAAAAGTGAGAGGTTTTGAATGGCGTCGACATCTAGAGAACTGACCCTCTCTTTAATGTTTTTTATCATTTTATCATTGGCAAGGTCCTTGATATAAAGTATAAATAGTTCATTATTGGAACGTTTTGAAATGGTTATATTTTCGACAATTAAATTTTCATTCCGGATTTTTTTTCTAACTAAAGAAATGTTTGTATCTGCTTTTTCGTTAAAGGCTTCCTTCGGACCTTTAAGGACGACCTCATTTTCTGCTTTTTCAACCGATCTCCCCTGGAATTTTGTTGTTCCTATCACATAGGCGTGTTGTTCACCATCAATGAGTAAAATGGTGTTTCCTTGATTGGCACCGTTAACAATATCATTCAATAGCTGAACTTTTGTAAATGATTGAATTTGAATGATATTTTGAACATCCTTTTGCGGTTCTTTATTTAGTAATAATGGTTCGAGTATATGCTCATTTATCATGTCAACATCAGTTATTGTTGATATAAATAAAATGGCGGCGTTTTTATTTATTCCGTTTATAGTAAAATTATGGATTTTTACATCATCGTTTTCTGGTATGGAATATATCTCCATTAAAATTAGGATGTTTTTCTCAAGATCTTGGATTATATTTTGACTCTTTTTGTTAATTTCCTCAGTATTTGACTTTTCCGGATATTGTTTAGGATCTAATTTAGGATGTGTAAATTTATCTATATAATTTTTGATGGGATGCTTTTTCAATCCGTCAGCTCCCTTCTTTTTCCTAAGTTTGCCACAGATGGTTGAAATTAATGCAAATAACGAGCAGAGGTGCGAAACGATTAAAAAATTCCCGAAAAGATAGAAGTTTAATAAAAATCCATATATAATGAATGATGTGAAATATTTAGTGAGTCTAAATAATTAAAAAGGGGGAAAAAATGTGAGCACATATGAACAAAAATGGAATTTAGATGTATTTTTTGAAGGTGGGAGCAGTTCACCAGCATTTCATTCCTTTTTGGAGACGTTACAAAATGAACTAACTGAGTTCAGTGCACTTGTAGACCAATTTCAAGTACCTACAAATGCAAATGATAAAGAAGGCTTATTACATATATTAAATGCTTATCAATCATCTTTTAAAAAGCTTCGTCAAGCAGGGGCATTTGTAAGCTGTTTGACAGCGCAGGATACAACAGATCGCGGGGCTACCCTTTTACAAGGTAAAACAACACAGCTAAATGCACAGCTTCAATCCATTCTTACCGCTTTTGACCAAAAGCTAGTTGCAATTAAGCAGCCTACATGGGAAGAACTTTTATCGGTGGAGCCCTTTAATGAGTTAGCATATGTTTTAGAGGAGAGAAGAACAAGAGCAAAAGAAAAACTCTCTTTAGAACAGGAAAGCCTGGTAAATGCTTTGGGTGTTGATGGCTACCATGCATGGGGTCAGCTTTATAATATGGTCGTTGGAAACATTAAGGTACCATTTGAAGAAGATGGCGAAACAAAGCAGCTATCAGTCGGCCAAGCATTTAACAAATTTTCCAGCTCTAACCGTGATGTGAGACAATCTATGTTTAAGCAATGGGAAAAAGCATGGGATGAGCATACTGATTATATTGGTGAAGCCTTAAATCATCTTGGTGGTTTCCGTTTAAACGTGTATAAAGCACGCGGTTGGGAAAACGTCCTTGGTGAGCCGCTCGATATTAACAGAATGTCTAAGGAAACACTCGAAACAATGTGGACTGTTATCACTGAAAATAAAGGCCCTTTTGTGGACTATTTAAGCCGCAAAGCCAAGCTATTAGGTCTTGAAAAGTTAAGTTGGTTTGACCTTGATGCTCCTGTAGGACAATCGGAGAGTAAGGTGTCTTACCAAGAGGGTGCAGAATTTATTTTAGAGCAATTTAGCAAGTTTGGTCCTAAACTTACAGAGTTTACACAAAAAGCATTTGAAGATAGCTGGATTGAGGCTGAGGATCGCCCAGGAAAACGTCCAGGCGGATTTTGTACGAGTTTCCCTGAAAGTGATCAATCAAGAATCTTTATGACATTCTCAGGAACACCTTCAAATGTGTCGACTCTTGCTCATGAGCTTGGCCACGCATTCCATCAACATGCAATGGCTGGTGTTCATACGTTAAATCGCAGCTATGCGATGAACGTGGCAGAAACTGCATCAACTTTTGCGGAAATGATTGTCGCAGATGCATCAGTAAAAAATGCAAAGTCTGAAGATGAAAAAGTTGCTCTGTTAGAGGACAAAATTCAAAGAAGTGTTGCCTTCTATATGAATATTCATGCACGATTCTTATTTGAGACAAGGTTTTATGAGGAACGCGGGGCTGGAATTGTAAGTACTGAACGCCTCAATGAACTTATGCAAGAAGCACAGAAGGAAGCATACTGTGGCGCACTCGATGAATATCACCCACAATTCTGGGCATCTAAAATGCATTTCTATATTACAGGCGTTCCTTTTTATAACTTCCCGTACACGTTTGGATATTTATTCTCCCTAGGGATTTATGCGAAGGCGTTAGAAGAGGGAACGGATTATGAAGAGAAGTACATCGCGTTGTTAAAGGATACAGCTAGCATGAAGGTGGAAGACCTTGCTGCTAAACATTTAGGTGTTGATCTAACAAAACGCGATTTCTGGGAAAAGGCTGTAAAGCTTTCTGTAAAAGATGTCGAAGAATTCCTAGAGTTAACGAAATAAAAAGAAAAGCGAAATGCGCTTAGCTTTAGGCGACTAGCATAAGACGAGCGCTGACAGAAGGTGCATTTTACCTTCCGAAGCGATTGGCCTATGACCTCGAGCCGATGGCACCTGGAACTAGACAAAAGAAAAAACCTATCCACTCTCAAGATAGTGGATAGGTTTTTTTAGACTTTCTTTAATTTGAATGTACCAACCATAAGGAAAGACAGTATGATGATGAGGTAAACGAAAAATTGTGGAGAGACATATGGGATTGCTAAGAAGCTTAATGTCAATAAACAGCCTGCAGCTGTTATTGGTAAGCCTACAAAGAAGCCTTTATTATCACTAATATTGAATTTTGCTAAGCGAAATGCCCCACATCCGATATAGAAAACCGTGAAAAACATTCCGGGAGCCCCGAATTCATAGATAATACCTTGGTATAATAAAAGTGCAGGTGCAACTCCAAATGATATGATATCGCACATCGAGTCTAGCTGTTTTCCGAGCTCTGATTCGATTTGAAACTTTCTCGCTACCATTCCATCAAAGCGATCAGCAAGTGCAGCTAAAAAAATAAGCAATAGACTTAAATTTAATTCGTTCTTAAGAGCAAATAAGATGGAAAACCCACCTAAGCTAAGATTCATTAGAGTAAGTATATTGGCAGTATGAGCTTTAAGCTTTTTTAAAGTTGAATCTAAATATTCCAATAAAAACATTTCTTCACTCCTTTCATTGAAAAGTCTTTGTAATAAAGATCATAAATAAATAAAATAGAATAGTATTGCTTTATTAATCTTATTTTATTCGTTCAAAAGTGTATAGTCAAAGAGAAATTGTAATTATTTAGGGGGAATTAGATTTGCAGAAATGGCTTTATCGTTTCTTCATTGAATTAACGAACCATCGTCTTTCATCGGCGATTTTAAAAAAATTTTCACAATCAAGAGTTAGTGCTATACTTATTCCGAGTTATGCGAAAATATACAATATTAACCTAGCGGAAATGGAAAAAAACTTAACCGATTTCTCAACCCTTCAAGACCTTTTTATTAGACAGCTCAAAAAGGACAGCAGAAGTATTGATCACAAAGAAAATACGGTTATCAGCCCTGTTGATGGTGTGATTGAAGAGACCGGTATTATCACATCAAAGAAGGAAATGATTGTCAAGAACAAAAAGTATTCGATACAAGAAATGCTTGGTGATGAAGATTCTTTTGCTAAATACATAGGTGGTACCTTCTTTATTCTTTATTTAAGTCCAAGCCACTATCATCGAATTCATAGTCCAATTTCTGGGGTCATTACAAAACAATGGGAATTGGGACGAAAATCGTATCCGGTCAATCGACTCGGGTTAAAATATGGAAAAGATCCTTTATCCAAGAATTATAGAAAAATTACCGAAATACGTGCAAATGACTCATATGTTTCTGTCGTCAAGGTGGGGGCAATGTTTGTCAATAGTATAGAAACAACCCATACAAGTGATTCTATAAAAAAAGGAGAAGAGATTGCGTACTTCTCATTTGGTTCAACCGTCATTCTGTTATTTGAAAAAGAAAGTTTTACGATTAGCCCTGAAATTAGTTCATCTACTAATATTAAAGTGGGGGAAGTACTAGGAATACTCAAGCAAGAAAAAAAGAGCCCCTAAAAAGGCTCTTTTATAAAATCATTCGTTATGATATATTTCTAATCCTATGCCCTAATGATCTGCGCATAATTTCAGTTTCAATAAGGTGAATAAAATCAGGACTTAGCTTTAATTTCATAGCTTTAAAGTAAGATTCAATTAACAAGTCATCTGATAATTTTTTCATAGCATGAGCCAAAAGTTGGCTATTCACCTCCTAAAGATTTATAGCGTAATTCGTTCTATTTGATCTCTTGTTGTCATAAACTAATACGTTATTCTTAGTTGGTAATATAACTCTATCACGAAAAAAATGATAGAACAACCGTTCTGTTATCCACAGGAAATAGTGGATAACTTGTGGGTATTTTGTTTATAATTTTTGGAAATCTATGTATATCAATGTGTAAAATGTGTATAAGTTTATCCACAAGTGTTGAAATTTACTGACATTTGTCGAAAACTTTTTTATTTTATTAAATAAAACTGCAAATCATGACGGAATTGGTCTTGACTGGGCTTTGTGAAAATCACTACAATCCGTTATGATAGGATAGGTACATATTAGGAAGAAGTTCGGTGAGGTGTAAACGTATTGTTAAAGAAATTTTTACCAAATGAACATGTGAAATCTGTTTTAGAGATTTCTCCAAGCAAGCTTAAGGAACTAGGGATTAAAGGGGTCATTACCGATTTAGATAATACATTAGTTGAATGGGACCGTCCAAGTGCAACACCAGAGCTTGTAGAATGGTTTAAGGGAATAAAAGAACATGGGATAACTGTTACGATTGTCTCAAATAATCAAGAGAAAAGGGTAAAAGATTTTGCAGACCCGTTAGGAATCCCATTTATTTATGAGGCAAGAAAACCAATGATAAGAGCATTTAAACGTGCAATAAAGGAAATGAATTTACAAAAAGACGAGGTTGTTGTAATTGGTGACCAGCTACTCACCGATGTATTAGGTGGAAACCGCTGTGGCTTACATACCATACTTGTTGTTCCTGTTGCACAAACAGATGGTTTTTTTACAAAGTTTAATCGTTTTGTCGAAAGAAGAATACTGACTTGGATGAAACGTCGCGGAATGCTTTATTGGGAGGATTAATAGAGTGGAACAAGAAAAGATTAGCTGTATTGGCTGTGGAGTTGAAATTCAAACGGCTGACAAAACAAAATTAGGATATGCACCACCTTCTGCTTTAGAAAAGGAAAAAGTCATTTGTCAACGGTGTTTTAAACTAAAGCATTATAATGAAGTACAAGATGTTTCATTGACAGATGATGACTTTTTAAAAATCCTTCACGGGATTGGCTCTACCGATGCATTAATCGTTAAAATTGTTGATATATTCGATTTTAATGGTAGCTGGTTACCTGGTCTTCATCGTTTTGTGGGGAACAACAATATATTGTTAGTTGGTAATAAAGTTGATTTGCTGCCAAAATCGGTGAAACCTAAAAAACTAGTGAATTGGATGAAAGGATCAGCCCGAGACCTAGGGCTCAAACCAGTTGATGTCTTTTTAATTAGTGCAGAAAAAGGCACTGGAATCAAAGAAATTGCAGATGGCATCGAACAATATCGCAGTGGAAAAGATGTATATGTAGTAGGTTGTACAAATGTTGGGAAATCAACATTCATAAATCGTCTTATTAAGGAATTTAGTGGGGAGAAGGAGGACATCATTACGACTTCACACTTCCCTGGAACAACATTAGATATTATTGATATTCCACTTGATGATGAACATTCCTTATTTGATACTCCGGGAATTATTAATCATCATCAGATGGCACATTATGTTTCAAAACAAGACCTGAAGGTAATCACTCCTAAAAAAGAAATCAAACCAAAAGTTTTTCAATTAAATGAACAACAGACACTGTTCTTTGGAGGCTTAGCTAGGTTTGATTTTGTAAGTGGAGAGAGGCAGTCATTCGTTTGCCATTTCTCAAATTTGCTGAATATCCATCGAACGAAGCTAGATAACGCAGACGAATTATATGAAAACCATAAAGGTGAGCTCCTGCAGCCTCCAGGAATAAATGAACTTGACGAATTTCCACCACTAGTTGCCCATGAATTTATGATAAAAGAAGCAAAAACAGATATAGTCTTCTCAGGCTTGGGCTGGGTTACGATTAACGAACCACATACGAAGGTGGTCGCTCATGTGCCAAAAGGTGTTGGGGTTATTGTGAGGAAATCTTTAATCTAGTAAGGAAATTATTGTAATGGGTGAGGAAAATGGAAAAGATTTATGGTGTAATCGGAAGTCCTATCGCACATTCTTTGTCACCAGTGATGCAGAATGATATTTTTGAACATTATAATCTCAAGGCAAGATACCATGCTTTCCATGTTGCACCAGGCGAAGTAAAGGCAGCAATGAAAGGGATAAAAGCATTGGGAATAGCGGGCATTAATGTAACAATTCCGCATAAGATTGATGTCATTGAATATTTAGATGAAGTAGAAGAGGTTGCAGCAAATATTGGTGCGGTTAATACGATTGTCAATGAAAATGGGAAATTAATTGGCTATAATACAGATGGAAATGGATTCATCCGTTCATTAAACCAAGTGATTAGTAATGAAGAATTACGTTCTGCGAAAGTGTTATTAATCGGTGCTGGTGGAGCGGCCAGAGGAATCTTTATCTCATTAGCAGCAATGGGAGTAAAAAACATCGATATTGTTAATCGCACGGTCGATCGAGCGAAGGCAATCATTGATGATTGTAAATACGCAGTTGATGCGCATGCATTGGGATTTACCGAGACAGAAGCTGATTTAGGGAAATATCAAGTGATTGTTAATACCACTTCTGTTGGAATGCATCCCAATGTGGATGAGATCCCTCTTTCAGTGGAAAATATCGCTCCAAAAACAATTGTAAGTGATATTATTTATAATCCATTTGAAACGAAGCTCTTGCAGGAAGCCGCAAAACGTGGAGCAGTTACGCAAAACGGAATAGGAATGTTTGTTTATCAAGGTGCCTTAGCGTTTGAAAAATGGACAGGAATATTTCCGGATACAGATAGAATGGAAAGGCTAGTAACAAGGCTATTAGGAGGAAAAACATGCTAACAGGAAAACAAAAACGATTTTTGCGCTCTAAAGCTCATCATTTAGATCCAATTTTTCAGGTAGGAAAAGGCGGAGTAAACGATAATATGATTAAACAAATTAGTGACACACTTGAAGCAAGAGAGCTATTAAAGGTAAGTGTGCTTCAAAACTGTGAGGACGACCGTGATACAGTAGCCGATGAATTAAGTAAAGGTGCAAAAGCTGAATTGGTTCAGATTATTGGAAACACGATTGTGCTTTACAAAGAGTCAAAGGAAAACAAACAATTAGTGCTTCCTAAATCAAAATAGGTTTTGTTGGAGGAAATGATGAACCATATTGGAATTATAGGAGGTACATTTGATCCGCCCCATATTGGTCACCTATTCATCGCATCGGAGGTATTAACAAGGTTAAAGCTTTCGGAAGTGTGGTTTATGCCGAATCATATTCCTCCACATAAAGAGCGTAAAAGCTATGTGACCGATAAGGAGCGGGTTGAAATGCTTTCTCTTGCCATTTCAGATCAGCCGAAATTTAATTTGCAGTTGATTGAACTGGAAAGAGAAGGACCTTCATATACATACGACACAATCAAATTATTACATGAAAAATATGAAGATACAAAATTCTATTTTATCATCGGTGGGGATATGGTTGAATATTTACCACATTGGCATAAAATTGATGAACTCGTCGACATGGTTACATTCGTTGGGGTAAAAAGACCAGGATATCCTTTTCCTACTCAATATCCAATCACAGAGGTTGATATTCCTCAATTAGATATTTCTTCTTCCATGATTCGAAAGAGACTATCGGAAAAAGGAAATACTATGTATTTACTTCCTGAAAAAGTACGAAACTATATAGAGGAGAAGCGTTTATATGGAACGTAAGAAGGCCCTAGAGATAGTCAAAGAACAGCTAACTGAGCATCGTTATCAGCATACACTTGGTGTAATGGAAACAGCGATAGAACTAGCAAAGCGCTATAATGCCGATGTGAAAAAGGCTGAAACAGCTGCCATTTTTCATGATTATGCTAAGTTTAGACCAAAGGATGAAATGAAACTAATCATCCTCGAGCAACACATGCCTTCGGAATTATTAACCTATAATACAGAGCTTTGGCATGCACCAGTTGGAGCCTATCTTGTAAAGAATGAGGTTGGAATTGAGGATGAAGAAATCCTTGATGCAATCCGTTTCCATACATCTGGTCGAGAAAATATGACGCTGCTTGAAAAGGTTATTTTTGTAGCGGATTATATTGAGCCAGGAAGACATTTTCCAGGTGTGGAAGAAGGTAGAGAACTTGCGAAGCAGGACCTAGACAATGCTCTCATCTATGCCTTACGCAATACAATCATGTTTTTAGCAAAGAAAAATCAACCAATTTATCCAGATACATTAAGGACATATAACTCATTAATTTTTGAGAAAAAGGGGGAATCCTAGGGTGAATGAAAGAGACATTTTAACATTTGCAGTTCAAGCCGCTGACGATAAGCGTGCAGAAAATATTATCGCATTAAATATGAAGGGATTATCTCTTGTAGCCGATTATTTTCTTATTTGCCATGGAAATTCAGAAAAACAGGTGCAAGCGATAGCCCGTGAGATTAAAGATAAAGCCGATGAAAATGGTATTCATATCAAACGTCTTGAGGGCTTTGATGAGGCAAGATGGGTACTTGTTGACCTAGGCGATGTAATTGCTCATGTGTTCCATAAAGACGAACGTACTTATTATAATTTAGAACGTCTTTGGGGGGATGCACCAACGGAAAGCATTGAAGATGTGCTAAGTTTATGAGTTACGGAGAGTTTGCCTATATTTATGATGAACTGATGCGAGATGTAGAATATGAGCAGTGGATTTCGTTCGTTAAGGAAAAACTAAAACAGTTCAATAAAACGAGTAACTTACGGGTTCTTGATATTGGCTGTGGAACGGGAGAAATTGCCATTAGACTTGCACAAGCAGGCTTCGAGGTTGTTGGGGTTGATCTCTCAGAAGATATGCTGGCGGTTGCCAATCACAAAGCAATGGAAGCAGGAGTGCAGGTCGAATTTTATCAACAGAATATGGTTGAAATCTCCGGATTTGACCCATTTGATCTTATTGTGATTTTCTGTGATTCACTTAATTATTTACACAAAGAAGAAGAGGTTCAAAAAACCTTCGAAAATGTGTTTCAGCTTTTAAAAAAAGATGGATTATTTCTGTTTGATGTCCATTCAGTTTTTAAAATGGATTCTATTTTTATGGATGCGCCGTTTGTGAGCGTTGACGATAAGGTGAGTTATATTTGGAATTGTTATAGCGGGGAGCATCCTCATAGTGTGGAACATGATCTTTCCTTTTTTGTGAAAAATGAACATAACGAGGATTACACAAGGTTTGATGAGTTTCATGAACAGAGAACCTATCCAATCAAAATATATCAAAACTGGCTTGAAGAATCAGGTTTTAAAGTACAAGATATTCAAGCTGATTTTAAAGATTCCGTTCAGGAGACATCTGAACGAATTTTAATTACTGCAAAAAAATAGAGGTCAGACAATATGTCTGACCTTTTTTTTAGTAATTTAAAAATGACTATTTCTATTTGATAAGTGAAGTGGTATATTTATCGAGATGGGGTCTCGTTAAATTGTTCACCAACCTCAGAAATATCCTCATCGTATTTTCTATGGGTACTCCTGAATACTTCTTCAAATAATTCACCCAAATGTTCTTCCATTGCATTAATTCCTTCTCCAGTGATACCACCTTTTACACATACCTTTGCCTGGAGTGTGGGTAATGTATAAATTTCCTTTTCAAGTAGCTTTCCCATTCCCACAATCATTTCACTTGCTAATTTTGTTGCTTGCTCCTCAGAGATTTTCGTCTCCTTTACTGCTGCTTCTACAAATTTTCTCAACAAATAAGCAAAGAAAGCCGGACCACAACTAACAATATCAGATGCAACTCTTGTGACCTCATGATTTATGTGAACCGGAGTGGAAATTTGTTCAAAAAGATTTTCTAAATAATTCTTAAACTTGCTGCTAATGCTCTCGCCAAAAGTAAATAAGGAAACACCTGTAAGCGCGCGGTTAGTAATACTCGGTATAATCCGTGCGACCTGACAGTTCACAACAGATTCAAGTTGCTCCACAGAAATCGGGCTTGTAATTGAAACAATACATTTATTGCTTGTTAAGGAAGAAGATAATTGGTGTAAAAGGGGGTGAATTTCTAAAGGCTTCACACAAATAAATATTAAATCGCAAATCCTTACAACCTCTTCATTTGTCCCTAAAACCGTAATATCTGGTAAGGAGTTCTTGATGGCAACTGCTTTTTCAATTGTCCGATTGGTAATCATTAATTTTGAAGGTGGAACAGCAAGAGATTCTACAAAGGATTCTATTAAAATTTTCCCCATATTTCCTGTACCAATAAACCCTATATTCAAGTTCGTCCCTCCTTTACAGACTATTCTCCTAACACATTATGTAATACCATACCAAAATATGATTGTAATTTAACTAAGGTAAAAAGAAAGGGCGGTAATTTATGAATTTTAAAGATAAAAAAATGAAAATAATTTTTTTGATCAGTGGAATTTGTCTTGTTTTCTTTATCGTGTTCTATCATATTTCTGGTCGTGAAACAAAGCTTGAGTCTAGCATGGATGAAGAGGAATTGGTTCTTGAACCAGTCGTTGAAGATGATCCCGTAGTGGAAGAGAAAGTCAAGGTTATAGTTGTGGATATAAAGGGTGCTGTACATAATGAGGGTGTATTTGAGGTGCAAGATGGTATGAGGGTAAAGGATGTCGTCGAAATGGCCGGAGGTTTTACTGAAGATGCAGAGCATAGGCAAGTAAACCTAGCCGAGCGGGTAGGGGATGAAATGGTCATTTATGTCCCGCGCATCGGTGAGAACACGGAAATAGAGACGAGTGGTTTTTCAAATAAGGATGATGGAAAGGTATCACTTAACAAGGGGACACAAACAGAACTAGAAACATTGACAGGCATTGGGCCCTCTAAGGCAGCCGCGATTATAGCATATCGGGAGGAAAATGGACCTTTTAACCAGCTTGAGGACTTACTTCAAGTGAGCGGGATTGGGGAAAAGTCCTTCGATAAGATTAAGGACGAGCTTAAATTAAATTGACGGTATACGCTAATTACCGATAAAATAATTGTAAGATTTTGTTGAAGGGATGGGGGAAATTTTGAATAGAATCAAATGGGATCAATATTTTATGGCTCAAAGCCATTTACTTGCATTAAGAAGTACTTGTACACGATTAACAGTTGGAGCAACTATTGTAAGAGATAAGCGAATTATTGCAGGGGGGTATAATGGCTCCGTTTCTGGCGGGACCCATTGCATTGATGAAGGCTGCTATGTTGTTGATAACCATTGCATAAGAACCGTGCATGCTGAGATGAATGCGTTATTGCAGTGCGCAAAATTTGGAGTTCCGACGGAAAATGCAGAAATCTATGTAACACATTTTCCTTGTCTCCAATGTACAAAAGCAATTATTCAAGCGGGAATCAAAGTTGTTTATTACGCTGAGGATTATAAAAATCATCCATATGCAATTGAACTGTTTGAGAGATCCAATGTATTGGTTCAAAAGGTTCCGCTTCATGAAATGGTGATTGACCTAAAATCAAAAGAGAAATTAGAATTTGTTAATGAATTAATTGAGAAATTAACAGATACGGGTGCGGAAGATAAAGAGATAAAGGCATTGCATGAACAAGCTGCTACGCTATTTTCAAATATCAGTTAATTTAATCAGGAAGTATGGGGACTATGTAAAAGGGAAGTTTGTCTATCTCGCTTTCTTTTCGGTATTCGGAATACTAGTCCCTTATACCTCTTTTTCTTGGTTTAGCATTCTTCTTACGCTACTATTATTAAGTTTTATCATATTCCGCCACCATTTCTCGCTCATCCTCCTCAGTATTTTAATTCTCTTTTTCTTCATGTTTTTGTTCATCCTCGTTGATTCCAATAATCAAACCAAACTAGCACCTATAACAACTACAATAAATGCCGAAATAATAGAATCTCCAGATATCAATGGTGATAAACTCTCCTTCATTGCTAACACTTCTAAGGATGAAAAGCTACTAATGGTTTACTATATCGAAACAGAATTTGAAAAAATTCAACTTAGTAAATCGTTACAAATGGGCTTAGTGTGCACCTTTAAGGGAACTCTTAAGGAACCACAGGGTTCTAGAAATCCACATTCATTTGATTATCAGAAATATTTATATACTCAAGGAATCCATTGGATTTTTGAGGTAAACATCATAACTCCCGAAAAATGTGATCCGCAAGAAAAGTGGTCGATGAGCCGTTGGCTACTAAAAATACGGGAAACTGGAATTCGTCAAATTGATTCTCATTTTGAAGGGTCAACTGCAGGTATTATCCAGGCTTTAATTTATGGAGAAAGAATGAACATTGAGACTGATATAGTTAATTCCTATCAATCTCTAGGTTTAATCCATTTGTTAGCGATTTCAGGGATCCATGTAAGTCTTATGACAGGAATGTTTTATTTCTTGTGTATCCGATTTGGACTGACCCGTGAGTCTACCGCGATTCTCCTCTTATGTTTGCTGCCAGCTTACATCCTAATTGCAGGGGGCTCTCCATCAGTTATTCGCTCTGTACTGATGTGTATGCTTTTATTTGCAACAATATTGTGGTGGAAAAAAGCTAGTATGCTTGATGTCATTAGTTTTGTATTCATTATGATGCTTGCGTTTAATCCATATTTTTTATTTAACGTCGGTTTTCAATTATCCTTTATGGTTAGTGGATCTTTAATCTTATCCTCAAGAGTAATTTTTAAACACTATTCCAATGCTATTGCTTCCTTATTCGCGGTATCATTTTTATCCCAAATAGCTTCATTGCCCATTTTACTTTTTCACTTTTTTGAGTTTTCATTGTTAAGCTTGCCACTAAACATGCTGTATGTACCGCTATATTCTGTGATTATTTTGCCTTTTGCTTTGTTCACAGTGTTTTTACTTGGAATATTTGAACCCATCGGTCAAATTTTTGCTGCCATCCTATCCTGGATGATGGAATTTTTAAATCAGGTAACTGTTTGGGTTTCGCAATCTTCATTTTCCGTATTAACACTAGGGAAACCAGGATTGATCCTTATGATTTTGTATTGTGGTACTATCTTTTATTTTTTAGTTTGTTGGGAGAAGAAGAAAGTACTTCTGCAACGGGCACTTCTTTTGCCGATTGGGGTGTTAATGCTCCATGTAATACTGCCCTACATAAATCCATATGGTGAAGTCACGATGATTGATGTCGGTCAAGGGGATAGCATCTATATTGAACTCCCGTTTCGGAAAGGGGTTTATTTAATTGATACTGGAGGAACGATTCAATTTGAACAGGAAGAATGGAGAAAAAGAAGAAAAGAATTTTCTACTGCCGAGATCATTATTCCCTATTTAAAATCACGAGGAGTACGCAGCTTAGATAAGCTTATCATTACACATGGTGACCAAG
The DNA here is from genome assembly GCF_036962685.1 of Bacillus sp. JJ1566. Taxonomy (NCBI): domain Bacteria; kingdom Bacillati; phylum Bacillota; class Bacilli; order Caryophanales; family Bacillaceae; genus Bacillus; species Bacillus sp. JJ1566. The sequence continues at coordinate 214,310 of NZ_JBALOP010000007.1, forward strand.
ATCATATTGGAGGTGCGAAAAGTCTTGTTGAAAAAATAAATATTAAGGAAATCGTCCTTGGAAAGAACAAGAAGGACGCAATCCAAGAAACTGAGTTGAAGAAAATAGCTACGAAAAAAGGAATTCGCATTAATCAGGTTGAACGTGGTCAAAAATGGAAAGAAGGTGACCACACATTTTATATACTTGCTCCGAAAGGAAATGAATTGGAGGAAAATAATAATTCCGTTGTTATATATACGAAACTTGGTGGATTAAATTGGTTATTTACAGGGGATATTGAAAAAAATGAGGAGCTCAATCTCATCAAAACGTATAAAAATTTACGGATAGATGTATTAAAGGTTGGTCATCACGGGAGCAAAACATCTTCAACGAAGGCATTTATTCAATTTTTAAATCCCAAAATCGCATTAATCCCAGTCGGGGTTAATAATCGATTTAACCACCCTCATCCGGACGTTATTAATCTTTTTAAAGAAGAAAAAATAAGGGTTTTTCGAACTGACAAAGATGGCGCTATTCAATACCGTTATTTTAAAAAATCAGGAACCTTTATGCGCACACTTCCATAAGATACAGTAGAGAAAGGTACGAAAAGAGACTGCCACAAAAGGGCAGTCTCTATTTGACAGTATGTATTCTGTCGGTTAAGCTCCGATAATTTTAATTAAAGTTGCGATAATGAAAATTGTAGCGAAGAAGCCAAATGATACAACGAATGCGACTCCAGCATCTACAACGTCATTTCGTGTGTTTTTAATATTCTTTTCAAATTCGTTCACGCCTAACCCCTCCTAAACAGTTATAGTATAGCCTAACTACCCGAAAAAATCTATATTTCCTTTAAAAGTCGGTTATGTTTTACCAAAAAAACAAAGCCGAAAAAGTAAAACCCATTTTCCCCTATTATCCGATACTCTTCCTTTATTAACAACACTTGTCACAAATAGTTCAAAAAAGCAAAGCGAATCCTAATAGTACATAAGTAAACGTCACCGCAGTCGTCAGGTTACAAATATCATTACTTGGCAAGTTGCCCGGGGCTTGTTCGGTAATGTTTCATATAGATTGGGAATTGGCAAAAACCAATTCCCTTTGTTATTTTAAATATCTTGTTACCTGTTGAAAAAATTGCGATTTCCCGATAGGATTAGATAGGTAAATGAAGGCTTACAGTGGAGAGGAATACGAATGAATTTAGAGCTTTGGAAAAAAATCAAGAAAAAACAATTTGCACCTGTCTATTTATTACATGGATCTGAAAACTTCTTAATCCAAGAAACAAAGGAATTACTCATTAAATATAGCATCGAAGAAGAAGAAAAGGATTTTAATTTATCAGTGTTTGATTTGGAGGAAACACCGGTTGAAGTTGCATTAGCTGATGCAGAAACCCTCCCTTTTATGGGCGAAAGACGTCTTGTTATTTTACAAAATCCATCTTTCTTAACAGCTGAGAAAAATAAGGACAAGGTTGAGCACAATCTATCGGTTCTTGAGAATTATTTGAAAAGCCCTGCTCCTTTTACAATACTTGTGTTTACTGCACCTTATGAAAAATTGGATGAACGAAAAAAAATTGTCAAGCTTTTAAAAGCAAATGCGCAAACGTTAACAGTTAATGCATTATCTGAAAAGGATTTACATAGTTGGATTACCGATCGAGTAAACCAGCATGAGGTCACCATAAGATCATCTGCAATACAAGAGCTTTTACAAGTAGCAGGAACAAATCTCATGAACATTACACAGGAAGTAGATAAAATGTGTTTATATCTTGGGACAAATGGTGAAATTACGGAGGAAACCGTTCAATTGCTCGTACCAAGGTCGTTGGAGCAAAATATTTTTTCGCTTATTGATAAGGTAGTGAACCGTAAATTAGATGAGGCATTGCGTATCTTTTATGATTTGTTACAAAATAATGAAGAGCCAATTAAAATTTTATCGTTGCTTGCAACGCAGTTCAGGTTGATTTTTCAGGTCAAGGAGCTTTCTAGACAGGGGTACGGGCAACAGCAGATTGCAGGAAATTTAAAGGTCCACCCATTTCGTGTCAAGCTTGCAGGAGGACAATCTAATTTATTTACACAAGCTGAGCTTTTAAAAATTATGAACCAGCTTGCTGAAGCTGATTATGAAATGAAAAATGGTAAAATGGATAAGAAATTGATATTGGAATTATTTATAATGAAATTGGCTAAATAATAAAGAAAAGCGCAAAAAGTGCCTGGAGCTAGACAATGCAAAAAAAAAAACGACTCAATTTGAGTCGTTTATTTATTATGCGTTAACCTCGTTAAGTTTTTTAGCTAGACGAGATTTTTGACGGTCAGCAACATTTTTATGGATAAGACCTTTACGAGCCGCTTTGTCAAGTTTAGTTGAAGCAGTAACGAATGCAGCTTTTGCATTTTCAGCATCGTTATTAGCAACTACAGCTTCGAAGTTTTTCACAGCAGTACGCATTGCAGACTTAATAGTTGCGTTATGAGCACGACGTTCATCATTTGTTTTTACACGTTTGATAGCTGATTTAATATTTGGCATACTTTCACCTCCTGCGAATATCAAGATGATCTAACACGATCAAATCATTTATGATGCCGGAAATCTTCTTTCCTTCACCTAAATGATCGCAAATACAGTCATTGATACTCTGATGTTACAACAAAAGTTATTCTATCAAATTGACTGTGATAATGCAATACCAATCTATTTTAACATTATTCAATTTAGGATTAAACCTAGTCTGAATAATGTTAAAAGCCTCCGGCGGATGCCACAGATTTTCAATGGAAAGTTTTCGAGCATGCTCGAAAAAATCTGGGCGCAAATACGCCAAAGCGTATTTGATGACAAGATAAAAATTGCATGAACCGCATTTTTGCGGGTAAAGCTATACATACTATGTGAAAAATGGAGGTAATTGGATTGGGAGAACAACTAGATTTAACTAAATATTCGGTTCGAACTGATTTAGCCCTTGAAGCAAGTGCAATGGCCGTGGAGGAACGTAATAAAACTTTAAAGGAAGAACAGCAGCCTGTATCAGAAATCGAAGGTGTGATCATAAAAGAAAGACAAGAAGATGGTATCACGATCTCAACTGTTGAAATTACGGATGAAGGTGCAAATGCAATAGGAAAGAAAAAAGGAAACTACTTAACATTAGAGGTTCAGGGAATCCGCCAAAAAGATTCAGAGCTCCAACAAAAGGTGCAAGCGGTATTTGCAAAGGAGTTTAATCACTTCCTTTCCAATCTAAATATCGGGAAGGATGCAAGCTGCCTTGTAGTGGGCTTAGGAAATTGGAATGTCACACCAGATGCGCTTGGACCAATGGCCGTTGAAAATCTGGTCATTACAAGACATCTCTTTGCACTTCAGCCGGAAAATGTTCAGGATGGCTTTCGGTCTGTAAGTGCGATTGCGCCTGGAGTGATGGGTTTAACGGGAATTGAGACAAGTGACATTATTTTTGGTGTGATCGAAAAATCTAAGCCGGATTTCGTTATTGCAATTGATGCGCTCGCAGCACGTTCGGTGGAGCGAGTGAATTCAACCATTCAAATCTCAGACACTGGAATCCATCCGGGTTCGGGAGTAGGAAACAAACGAAAGGAACTGAGTAAAGAGACATTAGGTATTCCCGTAATCGCGATTGGAATACCGACAGTAGTGGATGCTGTCTCTATTACAAGTGATGCCATTGATTTTATTTTAAAGCATTTTGGTAGAGAGCTTAAGGAAGGAGATAAGCCTTCACGTGCTTTAGTACCTGCTGGGATGAGCTTTGGTGAAAAGAAGGTTTTAACAGAAGAAGACCTACCAGGTGAGCAGGAACGACAAACGTTCTTAGGAATTGTCGGGACTCTACCAGACGAAGAAAAAAGAAAGCTTATACATGAAGTGTTGGCGCCGCTTGGTCATAACTTAATGGTCACGCCAAAAGAAGTGGATGTCTTTATTGAGGATATGGCAAATGTTATAGCAGGTGGACTTAACACAGCATTACATGGTGAAATCGGACAGGATAATTCGGGAGCATATACACATTAAAAAAATAGAATAGATTCTACCAAATCGGTTCTACTAACTCAATTTTGTTCATATCAATATGATAGACAAACATTGAGGAGGTAGAATATGAAGAGTTTTCGGGCTCAGGGAATGATGATCTCAATTCAAGGAACTAGCATTGTGAAAGGGATTCTATTCCTCATTTTTAGTTTTATTTTATTGTTTACGATTACGGGAGCAATTGTCTCTCTTAAACCAGAGTATAGAATCAGTTCTTCTTCCATCAGTAATGTAGCAACAAATCTTTCCGGCGAAGCTCTTGTTCATTTATTAGGATATGAAAACCATTATTTCGTTCAGGGCTTACCTGAATCAACAACAAGGCCAGACTACCTGGGGGCTGTATTTAAAGCAGCCACCAATCTTACTTTGGATGACCCACGGAGCTTTTTAGGTAGAGAACTTCCTGGGTTTTCTGCATTTGATGGCAAGATTCTCGTGGCGGGTGAGGGGACGAACTATACAAATATGCCGATAGAATCTCCGCCACCATTGGATGTATTGCTAGATGAAAGACAAGTGGCCACTCAAAATGTTGAACAAGCTGAAAAGTCTGCTAACCCTGTGCCGCCACCAACGATGACGACTGGTGATAAAAAAGTAGCATTCATTTATCACTCACATTCATGGGAGGCCTATTTTCCACATTTAAAAGGTGTTGATACCTCGAATCCGAATAATGCATCGCATCCCGACGTAAATGTAACGAAAGTTGGGGAGATGCTGAAACAAGAATTAGAGGCAAGAGGAATTGGTACTGACATAGACAACAGAAATATGAATAATTATTTAAAGCAAAAAGGTTACAATTATTATACAGCGTATAAAGGTTCTGGTGAAATAGTCGCGAGCGCAATGGCGGGTAACAATGATTTAAACTACCTTATTGATATACATCGTGACTCCCATCGAAAAGAAGTAACAACGATTACGATTAATGGAAAAACTTATGCAAAAATTGCATTTATTGTGGGAATCGAAAATCCTCAGTTTGAAAAAAACTTGGCTATAGCAGAAAAATTGCATGAAAAGTTACAAGAAAAATACCCTGGTTTAAGCAGGGGTGTATTAGACCAAGGTGGACAAGGCAATAATGGGGTATATAACCAGGAAAAATCAGAAAATGCCATGCTAATCGAATTTGGCGGGGTCGATAATAATTTTGAGGAACTACGTCGTTCAGCAGCAGCTATAGCCGATGTCTTAGCGGAGTATTATTGGCAAGCTGAAAAAGTAAATGCGAATGAAACAAAAAAGGAATAATTTATAAAAATATAAATTTCCATTTTAATCCTAAGAATATGTAGAGGTACAGGCTAGGAAGAAAAAATGTTAAGC
>NZ_JBALOP010000008.1:0-774 GCF_036962685.1 Bacillus sp. JJ1566
AAAAAATAAATTAGCAATCTGTACTACTCTGACATTCAAAATGTAGATTTTAAACGAACGTTTGTTTGATTCTGAATGATGAGTAAAAGTGGATATCTACCATTAAACGTTAATACGTGAGCATGATAAATTAAACAATCCACTAATATAACCGTTAGTCTAGAATCAATAAAAATCTGATTCCATCAACAAAATTCAAGGCTAGAAGTGATTATCAGGCTTTTTGCGTTTATATCAATTAGTAATTAGCTTAAATAGTAGTTCCAAGCCTTCCTTGCTAAATGTAGATAACCTATTTCATCAATAATGATTAATTCTACCTTTTCAAATTTCTTATTAAAGGAAGTACATCACTTAACGGTATTTGTCTGAAAAACTGTTACTAATTTCCTAAACATAATTGCAGCTTTCTTCTATAATTTTGAAATCTATGAAGAAAAATAATAACATTATTAATATTTATTTTCTTAAATAAACAAATACAGTATACTTTTATACAGTTCGATTGTTAACCTTAACCAAATTAAGATTATATCTTAATTCTACTATTTTTCGGAGGTAATTATGCCATCATACTTTCTCGACACAGTAATAGGTTTAATTACAACAATAATTTCATTTGCATTTGGAATTTCTTTTAGGAGGATTCATCAATTTATTACAAAATCTCTACCTACTAAAAGATTGTGGAGACTTAATAATGGAGATACGGTTTCATTTGTAATTGCGAATCCTCCTCCAACATTTCGTAGAGATGAGAGTGAATTTACCAAA
>NZ_JBALOP010000008.1:856-62329 GCF_036962685.1 Bacillus sp. JJ1566
TCTTTTTTAAGTAGTATTTATAAAGATTACAAAAATACCACAGATATTGAAGAAGAATTTCACTATGAAAGCAATATACGAAATCATCTAGTTTCTATTGGAGGTCCGGTACATAACCCACTAACTCATAAACTATTAGAACTTATTAATAGTCCAATTACATTTGATAACATTTCACATGAAATAGTGGATAAAAATACAGGGACCCAATATATTGCAGAGGTACGTGATGAATTTATTATTAAAGATTATGGTCTGATTATTAGAACTAATAACCCGTTTAATAAAGAGCGTACGGTTACAATTTTGGCAGGTAGTAGAACATATGGTACTCTTTCTAGTGCTGAAGCATTAACAATGCCATTTCTTAAAACCTTATTAAGAGAATTAGGCGATAGTAAAAACTTTGCTTTGTTACTTCATGTATATCCTCCAGGTAAACCAGAAATCATAAAGTTTTATAATTTAGATAAACAGTAGTTTTTAAAACTATAAAATGGAATTTTAATTGCGGGGCCAGTCCCCCGCAAACGTAAAAAGTCTAGCTACCAATTAGACAGGTGAAAAACTACAAATGGGCCAGATTATTGAAGAATGGATTGTACCTTTAAATCAGATGCCTGTCATGCCCCGAATTTTATCGAAGATTGATTAATAATATGGATAGTAGGATACGGAAACTATAGTATCAACTAAATATTGCTAGACGGTTGGTTGGCGCGCTTCTTCCCTTTAAAGGAAGGGAAAGGGTGGGGCGATTCATCTTGGAGAGAGGGAAAGGTCCTGTGTCCCACCTCTGAACTTTAAAAAATTTATGTTAGGGTACTTTTTTTTACTTTTACCTGTACTAATCGCGATATTTAATTTCAAACATACGTTTGATTAGCGTTCTAACTTAAGAGCAGCAGGCATTTGAAATTTCAAACAAACGATTGTTTGAACGATTTTTTGAGTGAGTAAGAAATGCTGTTATAGTGATGAAATGTGTATATTTAATATTCTGGAATAGGGACAGAGGGACAGGTTCATTGTCCCAAACCATCATCACTACTTTCTTCTTTCGATCTCCTAAGCCGTTCCTCATACAACCTCTTTTTCTCTTCAAAGGTTAGGATAGAGATCGTTTCCTGGTGCTGTTTGTCATGATGTAACCAATCTGGGATGAGTTCTTGCCGGATGGGTTTTTTTAGGGTTTGTTTCTGCCTTTGTTCTTTGTAGGCAAGACGGGCTGCATAAATATCTTCAAGGCTTTGATAGCCTTTGTCTACCCAATCTCTAAGGATGGCTTCCACATAGCTCCAACGCTTAGAGGCGTTTTCTATTGCAAGTTTCATAGCTTCAATTACTAGCTTTTCTGATAAATCGGTACTCCAAGCGTTGATTTTGTCGGCGATAAAGCTACCAATCGTACCAAATCCATTTTGTTCATAGAAACGGAACGGATTTTCATTGTCTTCTTTTTCGTTCGAGGGTTTTGAAGAAGAAGAAGTCTCTGTAGTACTCTTTGTAGTAATCTCTGAAGTACTCTCTGGTAATGGCCTGTTCAAATTGAGCACATCCTCTGCCCAATTTGAGCAGCTCGTCTGCTCATTTTGAACAGATGGTCTGTCCATATTGGGCAGTTCGTCTGTCTGATTTGAACACGTGGTCTGTTCATTTTGGTCAGATGGCGGGATTTCGTCTTCTGAAGGAGTATATTCGAGGTTCACACACCCGTTGTCGCTCGTTTTTAAATTTTCAAGTTTTTCATAGTTAATCGAATACCATTTTGTATTATCTATTTTCAATTTGTTGAATTGGTCTGAAGAGAGAAGACCTTTGTTTTCTAAATTTAAGATGGATCGGCGAATGGTGCTTTTTGAAATGAAAGGGAACTGCTTTGCAAGATCGTCATAGGTGAAATATACCCATTTACGGTTCAAATGGATATTATTCGTTCGTTTTAACCAGTAATGAATTTGTTGCAAGACAATGCTCTCATTTAAGCCGATCAAAGTAGCTAGAGTAGGGGCAACAATTAGAGGTCTATCATCCAGTAGAATATTTCCATACATGTCTATCATCATCCTTTGTATATTTAATTGAGGGGTGGGACAGAGGGACAGGTCCACTGTCCCACATTTTTTATATTGGTTTTTAGGCAAAGTAGACTTTTCCGGTACTATTAAATTCCTAGTAATGGATGCGCTATCATTTTTTCTTGAATTGCATATTGTAAGATGCACATGCCAGTACGAGTGTATTGCTTTTGTAGTAGATAGTGAGATTCGTTCATGGGAAGCTCATGATGATTTTTGAATTGGATAATGGATTGGATTGCTTTGCCTGTTTGAAGGGCCGGTACGATTGATTTAATATGGTGGTAGAAGATCCAGTTGCACTCAAACGCGGTTGGTGAGTGAGTGGGGAACGCGAAGATATTTCTTCGAGGGTTGATTGGAATGGGTACCTTTTGGATCGCACCGGTCAGATGAGTGACAGCTTTGCGCCTGCCTTCGTAGGTGGCTCCGCCTTCGAGGCAGGCTGCTTTGATTAATTGCAAGGGTGTCTTTTTAACATAAAGGATTTGATGTCTTTCACGAACAATTGTGGCGTAATCGATATGGGCTGCTGATAAAAGCGTCATGGTGTCTGGATTAATTTCATAATCAATAAGTACAGGATTCATATAATAACACTCCTTTGGGGATAAATGGGGAAACCGGAGATAAAAAAACATTGAGGAGTTAGTCATTCTACTAACCATAGGGGGACTGAAAACCAGAGGAATCATTTATCTTCAGGATCGTCTAATACTTGGTCTTCAGGGATTTTATCAAAAATTTCGTCTACACTGATATTTACTCTTTTACGAAGCTTAAAGAGAGTAAGAAGTTCAGGACCTCTATTACCATTCTCAATTTTGCCAAGATTTTTTTCATCTAAATATGAATCTCTGGCTACTTCTTCTAGAGTAAGACTCTTTTCGATTCTAGATTCTCGTAGTAGTTTACCAAAATTTTTCTTAAGTTTTTCTGGATTTATGTCTCGATTTACCAAACTAGTAACCCCTTTTTACAACTATTATCTAGTTGCATAGGGGGTTGTACCACGTCCAACTGGACCCCTTATCGAAATTTTTTGATGGAGGGGGTGGTTGATTGAAGACAAATCAAAAAATATAAAGTTGTTTAGTAGAATCGTTCAATAGTAAAATAAGACTATCATACGTTTTTCAGAAATAGCGGGGAGATATTATGCCAAAAAACACACAAGAAGACTCGGTTCTAAAAGAACTTGAACAAAATTTTAATAATAAAATATCAGATTTAACAGTAACTACTGTAAAAAACAGCAATGAGTTAATACCATTGAACAATATTCATTCTTTGCAAGCACAGGTGAAAGGTGAAATTCAAGTAGATGTTAAAGAATTATCACAGGTTGCTAGTGATTTGATCGAGAAAAATGAAAAATTGTCAGACCAAGAAGTTGCCATTGAGTTACTTAAAAATATAGCAAGCAACAGTAAAAGTAAGATCATGAGAAAATTAGCATCAAATATGATTAAAGAAAAGTGGTGGAACAAGAAATGATCAAAACTGTTCTGCACTTTATTTTTGAGTTTTTCAAGAAATGGGTCAAAGAGAACGAAGAAGAAATAAAAGAGTATTTATGGGAACTGCTGATTTCAATAGTGAAAACAATAAGGGAAAGCCGTAAAGGGTAAGTGGGACAGAGGGACAGGTCCCTTGTCCCACTTCGTCCGCACTTCACGGAATCAAGGATTGCGCAGAATGGAGCCTGCCCCCCAAAAGCTAACGGATGTATTTATTGATCCAATTGGGGCGAATTCTGGTATGTATTTGTTAATTGATAGGATTGTAAAGAACTCCGAAGACCAACAGTATTATAGAATATTAAACGAATGATTAAAAGAGTGCGGAACCTTGCAAGTTATTTTATTGCAAAGCTCTGCACTTTTATTTTGCCTCAACGTTCTAGGTGCCTACTCACCTACCATACCGTCACCATCACGATCATCCATGTATTTGTATAACCAATGATCACTCGTGATTGGCATCTTGAAACCTGCTGCTTTTGCTTCTTTAATTGTCACCTGTCCATTACCGTTTGGGGAAATAGAATTAAATAATCAATAATATGGATTTGTTTACATATTTTACTAGTTTGGACTTCAAACCGAATCAATTATAAAAACTTTATTTTTAACTACTATATTATCGGGAAAAAGAATAGTAATTAATATATAAATCATTTTCATAGGGGGGATGATTCAGATGGGTACATGATTATCAACTGGTTGGAAAAATATTCTAGTAGGGAAATTCGCAAAAACTATTTTTGACATTTCCAAAAAAATGAGAACAAATCCACAAGGAATGGGGAAATTTTCTGTTTTACTGACATGCCTGTAGTATGGTTCTCGGCCAACGTTTAGAGGTAAAGCTTGGATACAAATTGATTAAAAATAAAGGAGTTGTTTGGATGAAATTGAGTCCTGAAGAATCCTATATGTTAAGTGGGGAAGCCGGGCAAGCAATGCAATTCGGTATGAAGATAATTGTATCAGCTGCACAAGCTTCTGGGGCATCACGACTCCAGCCGATAACATCTGCCCATATAGTTGATACTTTGTTAACTGGTTCTGGGGAAACTGGACCTGATTTCGCACGTACACTCGCGCGAATGGGTGCGCGGGTCGCGGTCCCCACATCTATCAACACGGGTAGTGTGGACATGAAGCACCCACACTTAAATAGACCAACAAGCGAACATGACTTCAATACATCCCAGGAGGTCATGCAAATCTTCCGAGATATGGGTTGCTCACCCACTTACACCTGCTCACCGTTTCAAGAGCCACAGAATCAATTAAGGTTTGGAGAACAAGTTGCTTGGGCAGAATCAAGTGCTGTTCCGTATGCAAATTCGGTGTTTGGTGCTCGCACCAACCGCTATGGGCATTTTATAGCAACCGCTGCTGCCATTACTGGACGGGTTCCTTTCAGTGGCTTGCATTGCGAAGAGAATCGACGCGGAAAAATAGTTATTCATGTAGATCATCTGCCTCGGGGATGGTTCGAGAATAGCTTATTTTATCACATTTTGGGCTATCGAGTAGGTCAAATATCCGGAGAACGAATCCCAGTGATTTCAGGTTTTGATAGTATTATTTCCAACGATAACCTTAAAGCATTCGGAGCAGCCGCAGCGACTTCTGGCGGCATCTCGATGTACCATATTATAGGGACAACACCAGAAGCACCGACTCTTCAAGATGCGTTACATGGTGAATCCCCAGAAGAGGTTTGGGAGCTGCAGCCTAAGGATCTGATTAGGACCTATGAGCAACTATCAAAAAATGAACGTGGAGCCCCGCTGGATGCAATTTGTTTGGGGGCACCGCACCTATCAATAGATGAAATCGGAAAGGTTTATGAATTACTAAATAAGGTTGGATGGGAACTTCAAATTCCAATGTATCTCGCAATGAGTCGACGTTCGCTAGAGGTAATTGAGAAACGTGGGTGGGCTGATAAATTTAAAGACGCGGGCGTGAATCTTATCGTCGATCGTTGTGTTTATTTTCCTGGAATCCTATGGGATCATGGATTAGCAATCATGACTGACTCCGCAAAATGGGCAAGTTATGCACCTCAGTGTATTTCTGCGAGTGTGACTATAGGCACACTGGCTGATTGTATTTCTTCCGGAAAAAAGGGGAAAGTGATTCTAGAAGAGGGCTTAGGAGGTGACGCAGTATAATGGAATTTCAAGGAAAGGAACTTCTTACTGGGTCAGCGAAGGGCCATACATTGATATTAGAGGCCTCACTAAATCTTTGGAACGGAATCGACTCCAAACAGGGAATAATTGTTCAATCAGGGCATCCCCAAGAAGGGCAAAGCATAGTTGACACTATCCTTGTTTTTGCAAAAGGTCTCAGTGGAGCAACTGCCGGTATATCGTTGACAGAATGTTTACGAACTGGACATGGACCAGTTGCTATGGTTCTTCCGGAAGTAGATGTGATGGTAGTCTGTGCATCGGTCGTTGCTGGTGAACTTTATAATAAACAGATTCCCATCCTTCAAGTTGCCTCGGAGGATATCATCCAAATTCCCAATGGGATACACGCAGAAATTAAAAATGGCATTCTAACTGCAGACAAGAGTCGGATAAGAGGGAATAAAGGTTCTTGAACTATGATTCTGCAAGACTACTTGGATCTGTGGATGAGGTATCCATTAATCACTAAAGATAAATGAGGTTCAGCCAACAAAACGTAGATATTATACTCTAAGGAATGAATTGAAGGAAAGACCTTGTTTTTTCAACGTTAAAAGAAAAATCAAGGTTTTAATTTTATTCTAAGCGGGGAGTAGTGGATGGGATAGATCTAAAAAGTGAATAAAGGGGATATATGAGGTAATAAAGTCCTCCATATATTTTAGGTCGTTCAATAGCTAGCGATAAATATACCGTATTCCAAATACTTAATCATATTATTTGCTTTGTTTTAATTTTAACCATTAATTAGGGGGGATTTTAGGATGTCTGATAATCAAATTGGAACAAATAATAAGATTAGTTTCACCGAACGTAGAAAAGTAGTATTTGCTTCGTTTGTTGGTACTGCTGTTGAATGGTATGATTTTATCCTTTACGGCTTAATGGCTGCCCTTGTTTTTCCAGAATTGTTTTTTCCTTCACTTTCTCCGATTTACGGTACTTTGGCTTCATTTATAACTTTTGCTGTAGGGTTTATTGCCCGCCCATTGGGAGGGGTCCTCTTTGGACATATTGCAGATAAATACGGGAGGAAACCTGCCTTAATGATTTCACTTTTAGGTATGGGGATTGCTACAGTCTTAATTGGTTTCCTGCCAACCGCAGCAATGATTGGTATATGGGCGCCAATTTTATTAGGTTTAATGCGTTTAATTCAAGGATTATCAGCTGGAGGTGAGTGGGGATCTGCTGTTACATTAGTGTTAGAAAATGCTCCACCCAAAAAACGCGGGTTATTTGGAAGTATCCCGCAGATGGGTGTTCCAGCAGGGTTGCTTTTGAGCAACGCAGCCGTTTTTCTTACCCAAATGGGAATGTCAGATGAGGCTTTTATGGCTTGGGGATGGCGTGTTCCTTTTTTTGTAAGTATTGTAATGATAGTAATTGGTATATATATACGTAAAAATATTAATGAATCCCCTATATTTTTGGAAAAAGTGGAGAAGATTAAACAGCATAAAAAAAGTCCTGTACTTTCTGTATTAAAAAAAGAGAAGAAGCTGTTGTTTTTAACTGCCGGAATGAAGCTTCTGCAAAACTCTGTTTTTTATATTTATACCGTTTTTATCTTAAGTTACTTAACGAACGAGCTGCACATGCAAAAATCAGATGGGATAATAGCACTTATGATTGCTTCTGCATTAGGGTTTTTATCATTACCAGCTTGGGGTTATTTAAGTGATAAAATTGGCCGTAAGCCAGTATATTTATCTGGGACCATTTTGTCAGCGTTGTTCATGTTTCCGTTTTTCTGGATGCTCCATTCACAATCATTATTAATAACAATTATTGCGGTTGTAATAGGTTTGAACATCTTTCACGATGCAGTGTATGGACCTCAGGCTGCCTATTATACTGAATTGTTTAATACCGAAGAACGAGCAAGTGGTGCTTCAATTGGTTATTCACTTGGGACTGTATTAGCAGGTGGATTTACTCCAATGATTGCAACTGCCCTTCTGGCACTTTCCGGTGGGTATACATTAATTGTGATTTTTCTTTTAGTTGTGGGTGCTGTAAGTACCATCGCCACATTGTACGCTCGAGAAACCTACAAAGACTCCATAAATTAGTGAATTTAAATGCCAATATTTTAAAATATGTAAGTACTAACCTTTTGCACCTATCAAGCAGATAAACCTTGATGTAACGGGGGTTAACCCGCAACCCATTACTAGGGGTAATGACAGCTACGCTGTTACTACCCCCATAGCGCAAATAATCATGACATTGGGCCTGACCCCAGCTGTGATAAAATTTTACCGTTCTAAATAAGACGCGATGCGTGCCAGAACTTCTATTAATTGTAAAGGTAATGGGACAGTGGCGTGCAAAGTTTGTAGCTGCATTCCCGGAAAGAAACAATCTGTACTAACCTTGCTATTTTTGATAATGCAGATTTCTTGCTCTTTCGTCTTTATTTTACCTGAACGTTCTAGGTGCCTACTCACCTACCATACCGTCACCATCACGATCATCCATATATTTGTATAACCAATGATCGCTCGTGATTGGCATCTTGAAACCTGCTGCTTTTGCTTCTTTTATTGTCACCTGTCCATTACCGTTTGTATCAATACTAGAAATATCACCGTCCGTGTTTGAACTAGTTGAATTGGAAGGCTGACTACCTGTTAAACCGAGTGATGCGTTTACTTCATCAGGGTTCACATTGTCAAATCTATCAACGATCACGCTACCCATTAAAGTATAGGTATACTGATAACTTGAAGGAATCTGCGTTTCCGTATTCGGATATGTGATAATTGCTTCAAATTTAGTGGCTCCACCTGCGCGACGGATCGCGTCTTCCATATAAGCTTGATCACCATGACGGTTGAGTGTACTATCCTGTGGCGTAATATTATAAGCATTCGATACCCCTCCGAGAGAATCAGCAATGATATGTCCTTCATCTAAAATGTCACTTTCGACACCAGGAACCTTTGCCTCATCAGAGTAGTATCTGCCTGACGATAATACAGGTTCGTTACGGTCATCCTGTAAAATGATTTCGTCAGCAATGACACGTACTAGTTGCCCGTATTCATTCGTAAATGCCCAATATTCACGGTCCCCAAAACCAATGTCAACGACGACGTTTGGCTCACGATATCCAGACAAATCACCACCATCAACTTCAATAAGTTTGTATCCTGAGAATAATTCATTTTTTAGTTGGGTTGGTGTTTCCTCTACCACTGGTTCATCACCAACCGTAGTGATAGCTTCTTCTTTTTCGCTATTTTGATTTGTATTAACTGTGGTTACTTCTTGTGAAACTGTTTCTCCATCTGTACTGGATGCATCTTCTACGCTGGTACAACCGAACATCAAGATGGCTGTTAAAAGTAAGATTAAATAGTTCATTTTCTTTTTCAATTCAGGACTCTCCTATAATAGTTCATATTATTTTCTAAAAATCTCAGAATGTGAACACGGGTTAACACTGTTATCCCATTGTTAATAGTACATTCTAAAATTATTCCTATCAACTATTATAAAATTCCAAAATGGGACAGAGGGACAGGTCCCTTGTCCCAGCAATTATCATCTCCACTGTCATTTCTGCGGTAGCTCTGAATTAGTATATGGGGTCATAATTAATAACAGTTTCGCAGATTTTAGGGGCCAGTGTGCCTAATCCCACTATGATAAAGTTTTATCGTATTAAGGTTTGCGAGAGATAGAGGTATTATTTTACTTGCAATTTTTGTCGTGAAATAGACCATCTGTACTAATTGGGTGCTTTTTAAAAATGGCAATTTCAAACAAACGTTTGTTTAAGGGTTTAGGCCAGTGATAGCGCGAAACATTTGATTCAATCAAGCGTTTGTTTGATTTCATTTTGTGGGGAAAAGGTGCATGTGATTGGAACTGTTATACTTGGCCGAAGCGTAAGTTCGACATTTTTATTTATAAATTGAGGCCCACATGACGCGGTCACAAAGATGTTGCCACAGGACTTGGCGCACTAAGTCATTGTTCCTTTTATTTGATAAGTTGAATTCAGAAACAGAAAGATAAATAGTAGGGGATAGATACTATAATATGGTTAAAATACTGTCTTGGACTGTTGTTATATTGTGGATGGCAGCAATCTTTCATTTTTCACATCAACCCGTAACAAAATCTAATAACCTTAGTAAAGGAATTGCAACAACGATCGTTGAAAAGGTTGAAAAGGTTTCTCCTGATAGGGAATTTACCATTAGTAAGGTTAATCATATTGTTCGAAAGAATGCTCACTTCTTTGTTTATTTAGTTTTAGGTCTTTTAGTCTTAAATGCCTTGAAAAGAAGTAGAGTGTTAGGTTATCGGGAATAGGATTGGCACTTCTGATTTGTGTGATATATGCCATATCCGATGAAATCCATCAAATCTTTGTACCAGGAAGAGGCCCACAGGTGGCCGATGTAGTGATTGATTCGGCTAGGGCGATTGCTGGTATAGCAATGTATATGTTAATTGTTAGGATTGTAAAGAACTTCTGAGGATCAACGGTATTCTAGTATATTAAAACTAATGTTTAAAAGGGTGCGGAACTTTGCGTGACTACTGCAAAGCTCTGCACCTTTATTTTGCCATAAATAATGGATTATCTTAGTTGTTCTATAAGTGGATGGCCATACCTTATATCCACCATCTGCTGTGCGTAGTATTCACCTTGATAGAAATCAACATATAGCTGAAAAGGAATATTTTCATGTTTTTTTCCTTTTGTATCCTTTAATATTGCAGTACCTCTCACCTTGAAAATACCCGATTGCTGGGTGTTTATGTTTTCTTCTCTTGTAAGGGTAGCATTCATCTCTTTAACTTTAATAAACTTAAAACCATCAGCTACGATCTGACCTTTTACAGACTTTTCAGCAGCCTCTAAGGCATTCTCCTCATTTTTTTCAAAAGCCTTTTGAGCCGCTTCTTCGGGACTATCCACTATTACCATCACCAATAGCGCAGTAGTAACCACAGCAACTAATAAGGAAACAAAAGGATTCTTTTTTACTTTCATGTTCATTTTATTTAAAAAATGATTTATATCTGGTTTTTTAAGCTTTGAACTGAGATTTTGAACATTAATAGTTGATGTATTAAGAGTATCATTGCCATTACTTGCTACAAGGTTATCTTTTAAATTTTGACCACAGTTCATACAATATTGGGCATTACCCACAATTTCTTGCCCACAAGATGAACAGAAATTCATTGATGTCTTTTTAGTACTATTAGAAGATCTTAAAATATTATTAGTTTTAGAATTAAAGAAAGATATTATACTATTGAAATTCCCGGAAAGCTTGGAAGATAAGGCTAATCCTATTGTTGAAAAAACTGCCAAGAAATATCCTAGTTTTAATGAAATTTCTCCTACTTCTATATTGTTCGAGGACAAATTTGAAATAAATTGTATTATTATTATTAAAAAAGAAAAGATGATTGTTGCATTCTTTAAACCCTTGAACGTTTTATTTTTAATCATTCGGTATAGTGTTATACCTCCTAAAATTGGAGGCAAAATACCACATGCAATAATAAAAATAATGATAAAATCCCCAAATGATAAATTACCCATTTTAATCATAAGATTTATAGAAAAAAAAGTTTGTTCAAATAAATTACTACTGTTTATTTCTAGTACGTCAATGCTTCTTTCATTTGGTATAAACTTTGTCCATGGTAAAAAATATGAAATTACAATTAATAGTAGGAAAAAAATTTGTACCTTTTTTTCTTTATTATGAACTTCCACCATCCTGCACCTCTTATTATATTATTCTTTCTTACATAAAATATCTAAAGGATCGGCACCTCTGTTCTCCTTCATATCATTTCTTTAAACTACGAGACTATTTTAATAGTTAATCTGTCATAGAGATATCGACCCATTCCAACAAATATTTTACAGTATTTTAAAAGTTTGTCGAATCTTTGTAGAGAATTAGCATGAAAACATTTTCTTGAGTTTTAAAGAGAGGTTTTGGAGGGGATAGTGCGTGAAGGCAATTGCCCAGTATCTTTAAAGGAATTAGCTTCAAAGTTGGAAAAGTAGCGGTTTGTATGAAAGTATATTTAATTTTTATAGTAAATCACCTTCTAGAATAGTAAAATATATATAGGAATTGTAAAGATATAGGAGAATGATTGTAGTAGTTTTATACTATTTATTAAAGCTTAATTTTACACTTGTTGGAGGAGTAGTTTTCAACCGAAATAGTCTTTCCAACGCCAATTACTTTTGTACACAGTTAACAGTACTACATATTTGTTGATTAAGCCGCAGAAACAGAACATAAGTAATTTGTTATTTATTTAGTAAGTTTTTCTGAGAGAGCAATTTATTTTAAAACATCCAAGGAGTGGACTTAATGGTAGAGAAGTTTTGTACAACTTGCGGACATGAAAGAGTTCAGGAGGAAAAGTTTTGTGGTAACTGTGGTACTGTATACTCCGCATCGACAGAAGTAGCTGCTACTTTGACATCTAATGGATCTTCTCCAATCAATAATCAAAGTATTTTAAATGGTGCTGTGAAAAGAAGTCGGTTTAGAACCCTCCCGAACATTCTTGTTAATATTGTCATAGCTATTCTCCTTCTAATGTTTAATAGTGTGTTAGAAAGGCAAGTAAGTTGGGGTGGGGGAGAGTCGTTTTTAATGGTCCTTCTACTTTTAGTAATAGGACTCCAGGTGTTAACTCTTGTATTGCAAAAAAGGAATAAGAGTTATTCACTTCTGTTACCGACTGCAATTAGTTTGATCAGTATCTTTCCTACTTTGTCTTTATTTAATGATTTTAAAAGGTGGCTTGGAAGCCAAGGATATCAAACACAGGCAGTAGCAGGAGGAGATCTTTCATTAATTTTAATGGTTCTGTTTACTTTTCTCATCATTACAGTCTTAAATATTATCTTTCTATTTGTTCGCAACAAAAAATAAATTTGGCCAGGTGAAAAGATGTTTTGTGGAAACTGTGGAACTCAATTGATTGAGCATGCAAAATTTTGTGGGAATTGTGGTGCAAAAGTGATGACCACACCAGCGGCATCGGCCCAACCCAGTGAGAATTTATCAAAGGTTATTAAGCAGGAGATTTCATCACTCCCTCTTGTCACTTTGATTGGTGACTCGATAAAAGGGGCATCAGGTTTATCAAATTTGCAAGAACAACTTAAACAAGACTATAAAAACCCGTTACTTTGGCTTTTCTATTATGAGGGCTTTGTTACCTATAAAAAAATCAATAGGGGCGCAAGTGTTGCTAGAATTATTTATAACCCAGTTGGTTTTGCAGTATCAAAGGGCATTGCTACCGGACTTAATGCGATGGATGATGAATTTGAGGCTTTTGACCCTAAAAAATGTTTATCCATGTCACTTTCATTAAGTATGGAACACATAAAGAAAGGTACAACAAAGCCGGTGCATTTATTGGTAGCAGGTAAAGCTCTGTATTATATGGGAATCAATGAAATAAATACAAAATTACAGGAGGCATTCTTTTTGCGGTCCATTAAATATCTAAGTTTGGCCATTCAAGTTGAGCAAAATCAAAAGTATATTTCGGAGTACTTTTTCTATCTTTCACAGGTTTACGGGTTGGCGGGTAAAAAGAAATTGCAATTTAGGTCCCTCAATATCTCAAGAAAAATGGGGTTTATGCCTTCATTGGAAATGATCAAAAGTGAATTAAAGAAGAAAGGGTTTACGGAGGAAAAAATCAACGGTATGTCCCTTGTTACTCACGGAGAACCAACGTACGATTTTACATTTACTTTTAAACAGGATACTTTTACTAGACTTGAAAATACAGTAAAGTTTGCTTTTACAGAACAAAGCAAAAAATTAAAAACAACAACAAACCGGATAAAAAATTTCTTTTCATAATAGGAGGGTTTCGAATGGCATTTGATTTTGATCCATTTTCACACCTTGATATGAATTTTGATCAGATTGTAGACGCTAGTGACTTGCAAATGTACGAATTTGTTAATGGTAATGGTTTTGATTTGTTAGATTTAAATCATGATACACTATTAGATCAATACCAGCTGGACCTTAATTTGGACAATCAATTAGATTCCTATCAAGCAGATTTAAATGGAAACTCTATCTTGGACAAATATGAATTCCAGAACATGGGTATGACAGATTTTAATTATGATTTAAACCATGATGGAACTGTTGATGAGTTAGATAAAGCTCTAGCTACAACTCTTTTTCCAAAATAAGTGAAGCGCCTGGGTACTAAACACCAGGCGCTTTTATATCGTCTATTTTTTGATAACGATTGTACTTGCGATCATATCGTGAAGGGTCTGGCGTTTTGAAGTAAAGGCAGCCATTAGGTACCCTATTCCTATGATAAGTGCAGAGAGATAGCCGGCGAAAAATCTTCCAAGTGCTCTTAAGAAGGAAATGCGATTTCCATCTGCGTCAGCAACCTTAATGCCCATTATCATTTTTCCAAGTGTTCCCTGACTTCTAGAGCTTTCCATACCAGCTTTATAACCTAGTCCAAAAATGAAACCCCAAAACCGCATTTTACCTTCAACATCATACGAGTTAGATAAGAATAGTAATGTAAAAATAACAATAAATACAAATGAAAATACTCCATCTAGTAGTGAGGCAGCAGCCCTTCTGCCAAAAGAGGCATACAATACTCCCGGAGTCTGTGTGTATGCTTTTTGTTCTGGTTGTATATATGTATTAAATGATTGCGAAGTAGAGCTTTGTACTGTTGCAGCAGTCTCCTGGGGCGCACCTTTTTGCTCCGAAAAGTTAAACCCACAATTCATACAAAAGTTTGTATCATGTTCCCTCTTTGTACCACATCCAGGGCAGAAATTCAAAACGGGTTTTATTTCTTTTGGTGCTTCTAACTTTTCCCCACAATTTGTACAGAATTTTACACCATCTTTTTCTTGATGATTACATTTACTACATTGCAACTTGAACCCTCCTAGAAAATAATAATATAGTGAAATTATACTATATCATTATACCTATCTACTAGATGGAAAAACTTTTGGTCACAGTGACGCCTCGAAAAATCATGGTGAAATTCGGCCGTGGGACAGAGGGACAGGTCCCTTGTCCCAATTCAGTGGATTGCAATGAACCACTGATGCCATGAAATTAATTCACTTAAACCAATTTGAGTGGATTAAAAATATGACAGTGCTTGTTCTATTGGCTGGCAATATCCAGCTCTCAAAAGATCTTCGGATTGCCCAGCAATAGCCGCTGGCCTTAACATTTTGTATAGTTAAGAGTAACCTATCTAATTGAAAGGTTTATAATAGTAAAATAGTTTTTACCCCAAACCTCCTACTTTTGTATTAGAATAGTAATAGTAAATTTATCCTGCTTTGGAGGGTATTATGGCAGATAATCAATTAACAGAGAGTAAAGTGGGTAAATTATTGGATTGGGCTTATGAAAAGTCTATAAACGGATTACCAGGTACGGGTACAGCATTTGAACTAGCTGAAAATTTTATGGGGAAGCACGATTCCATAGATAAAGCGATTAATAGTTTGGTTCGCTGGCAAAATACTAAATCCGCAACTAGTGGATTTTTATTAGATTTGAAGTAAGATTAATATTCTAGACAGAGTTGTAAAGGGAGAGGTTTTTTATGTTTTGGATTATCATCGGAGGGATTTACGCAGCGGTTATTAATTATTTTGGGGCAAAGGCCGCTTGGATTTCATTTGGAATAGGGCTATTTTTAGGTTTGATTTCATTTGGTGGACTAGCAGGAATTGCTACATTTTTATCAATTCCGGTAATATTAAGACTTATTTTTGTACAAGTTCTACCTTTTCTCCATGTTTGGTGGAATGATGTAAAGAGTAAATAATGATAAGGAAGTGTTACTTAATATGGATTATCTCCCAAAGGTAACTACATTATGTAGATATTGTGGCAGGGAAATTAAAGTGACTAGAAGAGATGCCTTATCTTTAAACTATACAAAAGCAATAATTGATTCTTGTTGTATAAAATGTAAAGTAAAAAGGATATTTCAATTGAAAAGAAATAATTAATTTTTGACATAAAAAATGCACCTCCAATTGTTAGATTCATGTCTACCAATTGGGGTGCAGTTCATCTTGGTTCAACGCACGATTTTCTTATAATATTTATCACATAACCCATCCGAATTTAAGTGTAACTATTAGTCTTTTATTCAAATGCCCAAAGATTCTCCATTCTTTCTTTAGTCCTGACAATCTGTTCACCATTTTTATTAATAATAGACCAATTTGAAGTTGTATTCCATCCGGCATAATTCGTAACGGGTGCTATCCCTTTATAGAAACGTTTACCAACTAAAAATTTGTTTGGTATGATCTGATTACCCTTTGTATCAATATATCCAACCATATTATCCATACCTGAATGTACAGCAGCGAGGCCATCTGAAAAAGGTTCTATTTTAATATACAATGGATTAACTAAAAAGTTACCGTTTGTATCGATAATACCTTCCTTGTTACCAATTTTCACATATGCATAACCCTTTGTTAATGCTATCGGTTTTGCTGTCTTAAAATCAGTAGGACGTTCAACTCCATCATATTTAGGTTTTACAACGAATTGACCAGAATAGTCAATAAATCCCCATTTACTATTTACTTTAACAGCTGCTAAGCCTTTTACAAATGACCTTCCTTCTTCAACTGGTTTAGAAAGTAATTTTTTTCCCTGTAAATCGATAAAATTATACCCTTTTTCGGAAATAGCATCCGATTTAACAACAGCAAATCCTTCTGAATAATCTATAATTTCACCTCCTATTAAGTAGTAATGTAATTTTTCAATGTTTAGCAATTGATTACCCGTTTTATCTATAACAATATTATTTCTTTGAGAATTGTTATGAAATCTATCTGATACAATTGCAACACCATTCTTAAAAGGCGTAGCTCTCACATATCTTTCCTCTATTACAATGTACCTGATCTTCTGTTATAAGTTTTATTACCAACCATTTTTCCTTTTTTATCGATATAGTAAGTACAATTATTGGTCTCCACTAATGCAATACCTTCAATAAAATTCGTTACAGAATCAAATACTTGATCAATTACAACTTTCCCTTGTTTATTAATAAAATCGCCATTTATCATTTATTGCTGCAGCCGTTAACCCATCATGAAATATTGTTCCTATTTCATTAGGATTAGTAAAGGACGTATGATCAACAAGCATTCTTTCGAAGATAGGTTCTATTACAACCTCACCGTGCGGATTAATAAAGCCAAATTTCTTTTCTCTAGGAGTACCACCGGTTCTGAATAAAGCAATAGCTGCATTTTTTGTTTTTTCTAAGTTACCTATATTTCTTAGCTCTTTACCAATGTCGTTACCATTTTTCCTTTCTTTATAGGAAGTGCCCATTCTAAATGCAGGTACACTGGAGTTTGAATTATTACTTCCATATTTTTCATAAAACCATTTTCCAATTTGGTAACAATAAAAAATTAGTAATTTAGATTCTTCATATGAACCTGATAGTTCATGTACTGAGGCATTCCCTTTCATTCTAACTTCATTAAAGAGGTGGTATGTGTCAATTGATAAGATCTCTTTCTCTTTTAATAGCTCTATATTGTTTGCTAAGGTTGAGTTTGTATTGGCTAGTTTTTCGTATTGAAGAACATAGTTAGTTAAAACTTCAACAAATTGTCTACATTTAATTGCACTACTATTTGAATCTTTATCTAAATATAGTTCTGCTGTTTCACCTAGCAAATATAAATCTAACCAGGAGTGCAAAAATTTAAAATTACTATCCATTTATATCCTCCTAAAATCCAATTCATTAGAAATTACAACAATGCACATAGATGTGAAATATATTCGTTATTTTTAAAAAAATTCATTCTTAAACAAACCTACTCCGGTAGTTAATTAACTTCAACAAAAAGGTGCATTAATCCTACTTGGATCAACGCACCCATTAGTGAAGTAACATTTTTAATTAGTGGAAAGAATTGTTTGTTCATGTGCTATAGTAGTCTCGATACAATCTACGTCAATTTTATAGAATACTTTTTTTAGATTCTCCGTTTCTCCCATTTCTTCAAACCAATTCTGTACACGTTGAACGTGTTTTTTATCCTTTTAACATTATGCTCAATACTTTCGTAATCTCAAGGCTATCATATGACATATAGCAGAAAGCCTAGCGGTAATCAGCTCCGCCACCCCAAAGCTCTCTTCCGCCTGTGTGTCCGGTGTTTTGGTGGACTTCTTCATCAACGAGCTGCAAAAGACCTGCTTCTTCATTATGATGCCACGTATAACCATCTGGCGTGTTGCCTTGGGAAAGCATTTGAATGTCATGATCTGATAAATCTAGTTCTTGAATTAAACTAGGATTCGAATGGATTTCATTATATAAATGCGTGTTTGCATAAGAGAAATGAACGGAATCCGATTGGAGATAAAGATTCTCTGGTAGTTGTACTTCATAGAAAGCATCGAACACAGGGAAGGTTCCTGTATACTCACCATCAGATAGCTCCACGTTTTTTTCCTCAAATGATATTCCGGTTTCCGGATGTGTTTCACCAACTAAATGGTCATTTCTTGTTTCAAGTTCGGCTGCTTCTACAGTGTCCGAACCATCGACAAAGTCTAAAACACCTACAGCAAGAGTCGCAACAGCAGCCACTTTTCCGATGTTTTTTACACCTTCCATTGCAGTGGCTTTGTCACCAGTCTTAATTCCTTGATACGTGGTTCCGGCATTTTTAATTGTATAGCCAATCGTCGTTCCAATGCCCTTGACCGTTCTGCCTGTGGAATCCTTTAGGTCATGAAACCCATCTTTCATGATCTCATCGTCCTTTTTGATAGCGCCATAGACCCCTTTTACAGCACCATCCACAAATTGGCCAGCACTATCTAGGGCAACCTTGGATGCTAGGTGGATACCATCCCCCACATCCTCAACCCAGGTCGACTTCACAGCCTTCCCAGCCAGCTTCACACCACCGCCAATCACACCACCAGTAACCGTACCAATCCCCTTACCAACCTCTCGAAAAACCCCCATTTTCCACCCTCCTAGGGACTAGGGACAGGTTCCTTGTCCCAGTCCTTATGTACTATGAAGCTATCATATCAGAATGTTGGGAAAATGGGAATTTGAATCGGAGTAGACCATTACTGTGCAGCAATGATCTTTATTTCCAGATAACTCATGAAAAAGGGAACTTTTCCCATGTATTCATTATTCAATTCCTAATAATTCAGTAGAATGTCTATTTCGTGTGCCATCCACTTTTCAACGTAATCGATATCCCAATATGGAAGGGTTAGATAGGGGATACGATTATTGAGGCAGTATTTCCTTTTTATTGCTTCCTTTCTTTTGACATCGGAAAGGTTGAAAGGGCTGACAGATTCATAGTGGTGGATACCTTTGAAATCAATGAGACATAGCAAAGAATTGCTATGATAAACAGCAAAGTCAAAGGTTAATGGCCTAATATCACGACACTCTTCCAATTTTGTGTTTATCTTATATTTTAGTTTAAATTGGTCTAAGGATTTGATAATTTCTTTCTCCCATTTTGATGCAGAACATTTAGGACACCGGGGGCTTTTAAGAAAGTCTTTTGGTTTTTTTTCAAAAGTGGTGCCACATTCAATATGCTTGAATATAATTGGACTAAAATTATTTACATAATATCCAATTAATTGGAAATGTCCATTTGTCAGCAATTCTACTTCTTTTATAAATCTCTCAGTTGTCTTTCGTGCATTGGAGGCACAGTAGGGACAACGCTTCCCATCAAGGAAACTCCTTGGCGTTGCCACATATTCCATTTGACATTTGTTATGCCTGAACGCAATTTTTGTATGAGAATTTAGGTATTCTCCTAGAACGGTATACTCTTTTTCTGTAAGTTTTTGAACTTGACTTTTGAAATTACGAAGGGTTTTCCGGGTTACTCCTGCACAAAATGCGCATCCTCTTCCCTTTAGAAAATTGTTAGGCGTGATTGTAAAAATATTCCCGCAAGAATTATGGATCATTTCTACCTTGGTGTGGGCGTTAACGTATTCGCTCAATACCTGGTATTCGAAATCGGTTAAGTCCTGAACCTCATCGGAAAATTCCCTTGTGGTTTTTTTCCATTTGTTTGGAATGAGCCCCAGTTGTTTTAATTTAGTTCTAACCGTGAAGGGGGATATAGACATTGTTTTCGCAATTTCTAAACTGGAAAATCCCTGTTTGTATAATCTTTCTACTTGACCATCCATCATTTTTCCCCCTTGGTTTCTTTCATTTTTCTTACTACATAGTATAACAGCAAAACAAGAAACATATACTTTCAGTCGGACAAAAAGTAGTCACCATACACTATCTGGTTTATGTGTATAAAAAATGTTTGCATGGGTAAGAATGTACTAGGTCTTAATTTACCAAGAAAGGAAGTTTCGTAAGTATGGATTAAAAAACACCAATGCTTTGCAATAGGATCAATCGATTATAGAAGGATGGTGAATGGGGTTGTTTAATAGAAAAAAGCACAATATTGAGAATATGAGATACCTGGCTAAAGAACGTGGTGGACAATGTCTTTCCCAACAATATGTGAATATCAATACAAAACTGCAGTGGATGTGCAGCAATGGTCACATTTTTGAATCCAGACCTGTGGATGTTTTAAGGGGGAATTGGTGCCCAATTGATATTGGGAAAAAAATGAATGGGGGAACAAAAAACGATGATGAAAAAACAACGTTTAAAACATACCGAGGAAAGTACTAAGAAAGCTTTATGGGATTTATATCAAGGTGAATATGTTTTAATCTCGTTTCACTCAGGCAGTCAGTTTGAAGTTCTCCATAAATGTGGCCATAGGTACAAGACTACATTTGATACGTTAATCAGAAAAAAGTCTCGATGTAAGTACTGTTCCAATTCAGAGAGGACGACTGATATGTTTAAACTACAACTGGAAGGAAGTTTTCCTGGCAGGTATCGAGTGGTGGGGGATTACAAAGGGTGGGAAAATCCAGTTTTAATTGAGTGGATTACCTGTGGGCATCAGTATTCTGTTATAGCAGGATCAGTATTAAGGGGGAGTAAATGCCCACACTGCTCGGGTAAGGATAAAAAAGACACAACGAGATTTATCCAAGAAGTACGGAAGTTGGTAGGAGACAAATTCACTGTCATCGGTGAATACGTGAATACTCATACTCCTGTCTTGCTGCAGCATAATTCCTGCAATAACAAGTTTCCTGTGCTTCGCAAGAATTTTTTGAAGGATCCGCGTTGCCCTAAGTGCTCCAAAAAGACTTCCAAACGAATTAGATGGGACACGGAGAGCTTCTCTAAGAAGGTTTTGGAGCTTGAGGGGGAGGAATATAAAGTTCAATCCACTTATGTGGACAGTAAAACACATATCGATATTCTCCATGTAAAATGCGGAAAAGTGTCTCCAATCTCACCGAGTAAGTTTTTACAAGGGAATCGGTGCCGGTATTGTTATGGGAGTTTGCGTATAGAACATGAGTGGTTCCTGCAAAAGGTTGAGCAACTCGTGGGAAAGGAATACAGGGTACTTTCCATGTATCAGAGCATGCATAAACATGTCGATATGGAGCATGTAACATGTGGCCATCAATTTCCGGTTAAACCCAATAATTTTATTCGTCTGAATACCAGGTGCCCAAATTGTGCCGGTAATCAAAAAAAGACCACTGCTGAATTTAAAAAAGAAGTTTACTGCCTGGTTGGTGAAGAGTATGAAGTTCTGGGTGAATACTTGAATACAAACACACCAATTGATATCAAACATGTTAAGTGCGGTAAGGTGTATTCCGTTACTCCTGCGAATTTTTTACGGGAGAGGCGATGTGCGCTATGTCAAGGGAAGGCAGCCAAAACAATTGAGATGTTTGGGAAGGAAGTATTTGATTTAGTTGGTGACGAGTATGCTGTTTTGGGTGGTTACGTAGATTCCAATACGAAAATTGAGATGAAACATCATTCATGTGGATACACATTCTCCATCGTTCCGCATTCTTTTTTATCCGGGACACGATGCCCAGCTTGTAATATAAATAAGGGACAGAAGCGGATTGTTGATCATCTGAAAAATAGAAACTTACCATTTGAAGTTGAATACAAAATCCCCTGTCGTTTACGTTTGGATGTAGCTGTTCTCGATCCAAAACATCCTGGTAAGCTCCTTGCGGTTTTTGAATTCCAAGGCCCGCAACATTACCAACCAATCGGATTTTTTGGGGGCCGTGAAAAGTTTCGAAGACAAATCAAAAATGACCAAAAAAAACGGCTCTATTGTATGAAAAATGATATCCGCTTAATTATCATCCCATATTGGGAATACGACCAAATTGAGAAAATTATAGACAAGCATATTTGATGCAATTGAGGGAAGGTCTATGTAAACAAAGGATGGGGAGTCCGCCTTTCTGGACTATTTATGCGGTAACCTGTGAGCCACTGTTAAGGACTTTTTAGTGACAAGATTGAAAAAAGTTTCAGGTTCTGGATCAACAGAAATTATTTCAATGCAATGATTCATTACAAATAACCGTACCGGCAAAGATGACGTTTATTTCTGGTACGATTGGTCATGCAAAACCGAAAAGAGAAGTATTTGATTTTATTGAACAGAAACTGGACCTGGATCAAACCAAAACCGTGTATATCTGGGATAATTTTGAAAAAAGATATTATCGGAGCAAAACAAGCAGGCTGGCAAGCCATCTGGATGAAATCACCGTAAAAAAGATTTACCGACTAATGCTCCCTTTAAACCAGATCAAGAAGTACACAGTGCCAAGGAGTTATTCGAATTATTTGCGTAGGGACAAAGGGACAGGTCCATCGTCCCTATTTTAAAATAGTAGATACTTGTAAACGGCGACCATTTCAGCAATTACTTATATCTTGTCACGACAACCCCATCAACATTATTCCCGGAAACTTCATATTCAGAAAAGATTGGTTCAACCATTTCAAGTGTTTCCGAAACAGGGTGGTAGGAGATGAAGTATTCTTTTTCGTCAAAAGTGGTCTTCATGGTCTTTTCCTCTTTCAGATAATCTATGTATTCCTCCAACACGAAATTCTTTTCCTTCATAAGCACACTATGGGGCAAGCCCACATAGCGAAAGTGCCAAGGCTCGTACTCAATGCCGGTAATGTCTGTTTTGTCTTTTGGATATCGGAGAATAAACCCGTATTTCCAAGCGTTTTCTTCCATCCATTTTCCTTCAGGAGCACTTTCCATTTTCATCAAGGTCGAACCAACATCAATGGATAGTCCTAGATTATGTTCACTATACCCAGGTGGCAGGGCGTAGCTAGACCCCATCTCTTCATAGAGCTTTGCTTGTTGTTCAAAGTCACGAAACCCACTATTCACAGAAAAGTGAACCAGTCCGTCCTTTTTCGCGGCCTCCATCATCCTTGAGAATTCAAGTCCCGCCTCTTTCGATAGAGAAATAGAATCAATGCTTGTCCCGAATTGTTTCCCTAATTCTACTATTGAAGACAATGGTTCAATATCATCTTTTATACCAATTTGATTAATCGGAAAAATAGTGTTGACTAACAGCAAATCTCCTTGAAAAATCTGATCCTTATTAATATCAACGGTTCTGATTTTCTTAGTTGGGGCTTCCCTTATTATCATATTCGAAACGCATTTAACTTCAGATTGAGTTCCTTCATGCTGCTGAAGGAAAGTAAAAGAAATCACAAAAATAGTAGCAATAACCAAACCCAAGACTCCTAGAGAAAATAACCACATATTTCTCCGTTGCAATTTTTCCGCCTCCCTTTTGGGACAGAGGGACAGGTCCCGTGTCCCAACTTTAACATGAGCCATGAACGATGGCTAAGATTGTTATGCTTACAAGTATTTGAACTAGAACTCTCTTTTCTCTAGTTGATAATTAAGTAATATCATCATTATATAAGGAGGGATATGAGAATAGATACGATAATTTTTGATGTCGATGATACACTATATGATCAAGCACATCTTTTCATAAAACGGTTAGGGACAGAGGGACAGGTCCCGTGTCCCAAACTCGTAATGAAAATTGAACAAAACAATAGATTATCCGTTTGTTGTACGAATAATCTATTAAATGGGTTATATAGCCTAGCGGTAATCAGTACCACTACCCCAAAGCCCTCTTCCACCTGTGTGTCTGGTATTTTGGTGCACTTCTTCATATTATTATATATTCTTTATAGGCTGCTGGGTAAATTAGATAAAAAACACCTCAAATCTCGAGAAAAACGAAATATACACAATAAGGGGCTGCTATACCCCTTAAATTTTCTAAATGCGGTTAACACAAAACAATGATTTTATAGGGAGTAGTTTGGGCCGGAATGCTAAATGTGGCGGGACCATATACAACAAGTAGATTTCGGTTTGTAGGACTAAGGGTGAAGGATTGATTGTTTTGTAATAAGATCGGTGTATAACTAGAGATATTCAATTGTAACTGACCATCACTACTTACCAGCATGCTGTTAAAATAGTCAACCTTAACATTTTGATAAGGGTTATCTTTTACGATAATGAGGGCTTGATATTGGGGCGGGTAAATAAGAATAACAGGTACATTGACATCATAAAAGCCAGTTATACGGTCTCCAACTGAAACCATAACATGGTCTAGAAAATAGGTGGTTGGACTGATAACGAAATTTACGATCGAACCATCTTCTCTTAATACGGACATTAATTTAAAACACCCTTTTAATTCCTCATCTGAACCTACTAGATAATCTTGAATCATGGTAACCGTACCAGAAAAAGAATTGTATTTCTTCATTTTTTCTCCTCCTTTATGTTGAATAATAAACGTAATTCACTCTTTAGGAAACTTCGAGAGCGGGGTACGTATAATATTCTAATGTTAATTCAGTTGGCTTTATAAATTTTATGAAGCTGGTGATTAGATATTAC
The DNA here is from genome assembly GCF_036962685.1 of Bacillus sp. JJ1566. Classification (NCBI taxonomy): domain Bacteria; kingdom Bacillati; phylum Bacillota; class Bacilli; order Caryophanales; family Bacillaceae; genus Bacillus; species Bacillus sp. JJ1566. The sequence goes on from NZ_JBALOP010000008.1 coordinate 25,647, forward strand.
TTAATGAAGGCTAGTTATAAGGAGCAATAATTCTTTAAGACAGTTAGAAAATGATAATGCAAATCCTCATAAAAAGGAGTTTATTATGTATAACCATTATTCTAGGAAAACTATGAATCAGCCAAAGATTGTTTCGTTTGCTCGTGGTGATGTAACGGGGGATAGAGTGCTTGATAATGTTTACTTAACCGGAATAAAGACTCCAGCTAGTCCATTTATTCAAAATATAACTCTGCTCGTTCAAGATGGAAGAACTGGAACTGCTAAAAGTGTTACACTTCGAGAAAATGCTGGCTACAATCCTACTGTATTCTTGGGGGATTTTACTGGGAATGGAGTAGATGATATTTTAATAAGTATTGCTACAGGCGGTAGTGGTGGAATCATGTACTATTATATTTATTCCTTTGTGGAAAATACGGCACATTTACTGTTTGATTTCAATGTATATAATGAGCAATATCAATATGAGGTTACTTATCAAGACTACTACAAAGTGGAAGTTGTCAGTAAAATCAATAATAAAAAGTACATGATAGATATTTCAACAAAAGGTGTTGAGTATTTAACTGAAATATATGATGAAAATGGTAAACTGAAAAGTCCTATTACAGGTTTTGTAAATCCTCTAAGTGGCTTATATCCTGTTGACTTTAATTCGGATAAAAAGTATGAGCTATTGGCTTATCAAAAAATTGCTGGAAGATATAATGCAGATTCTTTAGGGTATATTTTGAACACTTTAGGATGGTCGGATAATCGATTTGTTTTGCAAAATCAGAATGTAGCTATTTGGGGATATTAGGGCAACTTATCCAATAAGGTTTTAGAAACATGAGAATTCTATTAATTTATTAATAATTATTATCTAAGTAAAAATAAAAAGCTGATTTATATACATTCTATCCATAGTTATTTGTCCTTTTGAACCTTTTGGGTGTTTATTCATATAATGTTGAAGAACTATCCGAAAAGGAGTGAAATCATATGTCATTTTTTTCACCGCAGGGTTTAATGAGACAACAACCACAATCTCCTCCACCACCATACATTCCACCAAAACCGTTTCCTTCACATTATATAATAGACTGTTTAAATAATTACACTTATGTTTGGTTAGTAAATGGGGAGGGATTTTGGTTTTACCCGACGTACCTCCAATACGGTGAAGTTGCAGGATATAGATGGAACGGTACATTCTGGACGTTCTATGGTTTTGATGAACGATTTATTGAAACGGTTGCCTGTTATCCAATCCCTACTTTGTACTAAACCACGATAAATAACAAATAAATAATAAATTCCTCATTTAGATACATCACGGAGAACCTTACCATAAATAGGTGAGTTTTTTTCAAATTGAGGCTACTAGAAAAAAGAAGAGCGGTTATTTTTTTATATGGTTCACCTTTAAATTTAAATTTTTTACTTTATAACTGTAGAAAGTCTTCCAATTTTCTTGTCTAGCAAACTGAGGATAATTATGATTGTGTCTTAATGGCAGTTTTAATAATCCACTTTATTCATCTTACAGAAAGGTTATGGATGACTAGAGCTATTGTTGTACCAACTAATGAAGATACAAAGGTCAAAAAGAAGAAGGTAATTATCCATTACTGATGGATTTTATCTTCTTCTTATTTTTATGTGTATAAAGTTGATGGAAATTAAAAATACATAAAAAAAGTAAATATTGCTATGACCGTGAACCTCTTACCATAAGTAAATGAGTTTTTAAAATTAAAACCATCAGCTTTGGTCTATTTTGGTTACAAAAGTAAATCAGTTTTTAATTATCAAATGTGGAGGGTGTTAAATCAGATTCAAGATAAATAGATGTACGTGTTTGATCACCGTTATTCTTCAGCTTTAGTTGCACCACAGCTAGGGCAGTGACGGGACTCCTTATTATTCAAGGTATTGCAATAATGACAAATCCAATCCTTTTTTATTTCCTTCTGTAGGGAGAATCCATCTAATACATAATCGATCGTCTTACTTAAAATATTTTTATTTGCCTTAGGATTTAAGACAACGACATCCTTTCTGTAATCTATATAGGCATTTTTTAATATTTTATATTCCTTTTTATTATGTTTTGTTTTTTCTATTATTTCTTCGATAAGTGTTTCTATCAAATATTATTAAAAAAGTCCAAATACCTACCATCATAAGTATAGAAATAGCACTATAGAAAAAGTCTGCCACATCTAATCCCCCTTTTCTCCCCCATATTCCTTATACAACAAATTATATTTCAATTTGTTAACGCTTCCAACGTTAAATCATCACATCGCCAATCTATCTATTTATTCATGTCATACCCTTTACGGAAACTGGTGAGTTAGGGGAGGGGCTGTTGCAGATATTTCTAAATCTATAAAAAGTTGGGACAAGGGACCTGTCCCCCTGTCCCACCAAGGCATCTGTCCCAGTTTTTGGATGGTTGAGAAAAGAGGAGAACCGGCCCAAGTGGTGGTACAATAAGGCTAGATATAATTTGGATGAGGGGTGTCCTTATTCCATAGAGGGAGATGTAATGATGAGGGTTGGTCGTACTATTTTTAATCTAGCAATCATATTAACTTTAATTCTACAAGTATTTCCGATGTTTGCAGCGGGAGCTACAGCTTCTGCTTCGTCGGTATTATCACGAGAGGAAGCAAAGCAATTTGAAGGGAAACTTTCTGCGTCTTCTAGTGGTTCTTATCTAGTACAGGAAGATGGAAGGGTCGTTGGGACTTTTCTTTCTGCTTGGCGGGAGATTCCAAATTGGCGGGACATTACAGCCATTTCGGCTAGTTCACAATATGTGGTTGGGCTAAAAAGCGATGGAACAGTCATTGCGAATGGAGATAATGTGTATGGTGAAAAGGAAGTCGATAAATGGGCTGATATCGTACAGGTAGCAACCGGTGAGTGGCATACGGTGGGTTTGAAGGCGGATGGTACGGTAGTAGCAGTTGGTTTGAATGATAAAAACCAAACAAATGTACAAGATTGGAAGGATATCGTCGCGATTGCAGCAGGATACAATCATACAGTCGGTCTAAAAGCGGATGGAACTGCTGTGATGACTGACTACTATAAAGGAACACATGGCCAAGTCGGTAACTGGACAAATATTGAAGCCATTGCTGCAGGTTCTCGTCACACGGTAGGTTTGAAAAAAGATGGGACTGTAGTTGCTACAGGTGAGAACCATCACGGGCAATTAAATGTTAGTGATTGGACTGATATCGTGGCTATCGCAGCTGGGGAGGTTTCTACAGTCGGGCTTAAAGCAGACGGTACGGTTATTGCTACAGGGGAGAATTATTTTGGAAATCTGAATGTGGATGATTGGACCGGTATTGTAGCTATTGCAACAACTTCTACACATACCGTTGGATTAAAAAAGGACGGAACGTTAGTGGCCACAGGTGATAATTGGCTAGATCGAGTGAATGTAAAGGGATGGCAAGACATTACTGCTTTGGACTCTACTGGGGGACAATTTACATTAGGAGTAAAAGCAGATGGAACGGTTCTTGGTACAGGCTATGACTGGAATGGTCAGCTGAATATCCAAGATTGGCAAGATATTTCGGCAGTTGCTGGAGGTTCCGATTTTTCGATTGGCTTAAAAAAAGATGGGTCCGTTGTGGCGGCTGGAGCCATTCAATTTAATACAGGGGAAACAAATGTCAGCTCATGGAGAGACATAACTGCTATCGCAACAGGTTCTAACCATACGGTTGGCTTGAAGTCTGATGGTACTGTGGTTGCTGTCGGGGATAATTATTACGGGCAATTAAATGTAACGGAATGGGTAGACATTGTAAGTATTTCAGCCGGCTTTTCGACTACGCTAGGGCTGAAAGCGGATGGTACAATCGTAACCGCAGGGTACACTGGACACGGACAATTACAAGTAGATGACTGGAAAGATCTTGTTGCTGTTTCTGGTGGGGTTATATTTTCTGCTGGACTTAAGGCAGATGGTACTGTTCTAGTAGCAGGAGATTTACAACATAAAGACCAAGTAGAAGCCTGGCAAGATATCGTTGCGATTGATGCTGGGGGCGGGAGTTTACTTGGACAAAAATCAGATGGTACGATATTGGCGGTTGGAGAATTTTTTACAGGTAATTTAACTGAAGAAATGGGCTGGACCGATATTGTTTCCTTTTCAGCAGGGGCTAGTTCTCTTCTTGGACTAAAGAAAGATGGTACACCTGTTGCGATTGGTCCAAATGACGCTGGAGAAATTAATATCTCACCATTAAGGTATTATCTAACCGATCTTGTGCAATCGGTTCAGGTAAATAAACATAAAGTTTCATCAGGTGAAAAGGTACTTGTTACCGTTACTTTTTCTAAAAGTATTCAAAATGGTGTGGAAATCGCCTTGCGAGGCGTTCAAAGCTCGGACCCAATGCCAATGACGGGAGTAGAAAATAGCAATGGACTCAAATATCAATATGAATTTGATGCAGAGGATGTAGATGGAGCAATCCATTTTCGTCTCACTCAAATAAGAGATGAGGAAGGCTATTTATACGATGATCGGTTTGCTAACAATCTAATGCAAATTGATAACACAGCACCAACGTTTTACGGTGGAGAAACGCTGACAATCCCTGTGCTTAGTCAATTTGACCCTATGGTGGGAATATCAGCATACGATACAGTGGATAAATTTATTACATCTACTATTGAAGTTAACGGAGAGGTAGATAAACAAAAGTTAGGAACAACCAGCCTAACGTATACGGTATCAGACCAAGCTGGAAATACGGTGTCAAAAGAGCGGGAAGTCATCGTAGTCGATGAAGAGGCTCCTATTTTTAATGGTGTTTCAGATGTAACGATTGGATATGGAACTGAATGGGATAGCATGCAGGGTGTTTCAGCCATTGATAATTTGGATGGAGATGTGACAGCTAGCATTACAGTCACAGGAGAAGTGAACACACAAAAAGTGGGGGAACAGGTAGTTACCTATTCTGTGCAAGACCATTCAGGAAATGTCACAGTTGCAGAAAGAGTAATCACTGTCATTGATGATGTTCCTCCAGTCTTTTCAGGTATCGAGAATGTAGAAATAAGTGTAAATGGTTCGTTTGATCCGCTTGCTGGAGTAACGGCCCATGATAATGTGGACGGCGAGATTACCATGATTGAAGTGCTCGGCAAGGTCAATCTATCAACCCCTGGAACTTACACTCTCACCTACACAATTGTAGACATCGCTGGAAATATGACGTCAGTTGAAAGAATCATCACAGTTGTTGATGATGAGGCACCGGTACTAACAGGTGTGACCGACATTATTCTTCCATTACGTTCTTCATTTAATGTAATGGAAGGGATCTCTGCGACAGATAACCTAGATGGTGATCTAACAATTGATATCGTAGTATCCGGGAATGTTGATACAAATGTAGATGGCAAGTATATCATTACGTACACTGTAAAAGATTCTTCCGGAAACACGACAACCAAGTCAAGAACTGTTACCGTAGTGAAATCTGGTTGGATAGAGGAAACAGGAACTTGGTATTATTATGTGGGACTTACCGGGAAAAAGAAAACAGGCTGGCTAGAAAGCGGAAGTAAGTGGTATTTCTTCGACGCTACCGGAGCAATGAAAACGGGTTGGGTTTATAGTAATTGGAAGTGGTACTACATGGACGCAAGTGGCGCGATGAGAACCGGCTGGGTCCTAGACAGTGGCAAATGGTACTTTATGGACGCAGGCGGCGTAATGAAAACTGGCTNNGGGTTTATAGTAATTGGAAGTGGTACTACATGGACGCAAGTGGCGCGATGAGAACCGGCTGGGTCCTAGACAGTGGCAAATGGTACTTTATGGACGCAGGCGGCGTAATGAAAACTGGCTGGGTAAGTAGCGGCGGCAAATGGTACTACATGAATGCAGGCGGTGTGATGCAAACTGGCTGGGTACTGGACAGCGGCAAATGGTATTACATGAACGCAAGCGGTGCGATGCAAACCGGCTGGATCCTAGACAATGGCAAATGGTACTACCTAAACGCCAATGGCGTATGGGTCTAATGCTGGGACAGAGGGACAGGTCCCTTGTCCCAAGTCACGCATACTACTTTAACCCTTCAAATTTTTTTGGTAGGAACAAACATATTATTATAGAATAGCAAAAATTTTTGGATACAGAGACGTCCCGAAGTTTTTCTATGGAAATCAAACAGCACCAGTCCATAATAGGATTGGTGCTGTGTTATTAATTGCTAAAACAAGTTTAACCTCTTTTTATCAATCTAATGATTAATATGTTAATAGTATTGGAATACATACTCTTATGGTAGAATAATAGTGCAAATTACCTATTATTCAAAAGGTGTATCGATTTTATTTTAGGGGAGATTATCTTGTCAACAAACTCTTTAACAGAAAGTAAAATGACGCAAGTACTAGATTGGGCATATGAAAAGGCAGTTAATGGTCTACCAGGAACCGAGTCCGCAGCGGAGTTGGCAGATAGTTATTTAAGGAAGAATTCATCCGTCGAGAAGGCGATTGATAGTTTAATCCGTTGGCAAAATGCTAAAGGAGCAACAAGTGGTTTTCTAACGGGATTAGGCGGACTTATTACATTGCCAGTAGCTATCCCAGCAAATGTTGCTTCAGTTATGTATGTGCAAATTAGGATGATTGCTACGATAGCTCATATGAGGGGCTATGATTTAAAAGATGACCAAGTTAAAACGTTTGTATTTGTATGCTTAACTGGACAAGCTGCCACTGATATTCTAAAACAGGCAGGATTAAAATTTGGCACGGCTCTTGCTAAAGAAGCCATAAAAAAAATACCTGTTGAAGTAATTAAAGCAATAAATAAAGCAGTTGGATTTAGACTTGTAACGAAATTTGGACAAAAGGGAATTGTCAATTTAGGAAAAGCAGTCCCCCTTGTCGGTGGAATTATAGGTGGAACTGTTGACGGTATAGGAACTAATACCATCGGAAAAACAGCTAAGAAGGTTTTTGTTTAGGGACAGAGGGACAGGTCCCTTGTCCCAAAGAAAATCGTAGTAGAAAACGAACTTAATATAATAGAATACCAAAAGCCCGATTAGTAGAATCTGTACTAATCGGGCTATTTTAAAATTGTTGATTTCAAACAAATCTTTGATTGACGCAAATGTGCCAAGATGTATTTTATTGTTAAGCCGACAACAATTCAGCTTTATATTTACTATTTTTCTTAGCAACAAGATTAACAAAAAGCGTAATGATGAACGCACAGAGTAAGCTTCCTAGCATCGCGATGATAAATCCGAATGTGTTGTTGGATAGTAAAGGTGCCATGACGGAAGGAACATATGCTGTTCCGCGTACATCGAAAAGACCGACAAGCAAGCCTCCCAAACCAGATGAGATGATTGCTCCTGCAAAAATAAACTTGTTAGAGAACATGAATGGATAGGCCGCTTCAACAAATGTTCCGAATCCCACGTTTATCAAAAATCCTGGTGCGGCTACTGCAGCTTCACCTTTGTCTCGAGGGGCTACAATATTGGCTAAAGTGATACCAGCTGACACCATTACGAGTCCGACCATGTCTACGGCGCCTAAGAAGCTATTTCCTGTCTTTTCCATCTCCAATAAGACGATTGGGAGAATGGCTGCATGATAGATGCCACCTATGATGGCTGGCCAAATGAGTATACCTGCAACTAGGCCAGCAAAAATCGGATTCATGGCTACGAGTGCATCTAGTAAGGAGCGAATTCCTTCCCCAATTTGAAGGGCGATTGGAGCAACAAGAAAATAAACGATGAGTCCTGAAATTAACCCGGCAATTCCCCCAGCTGCAATATTAACCGTTGTGGCTGGAAATTTCCACTCGACACATTTTCTAAAAATATATTGAACTAATAGACCTGCACCAATCCCGCCGATAATTCCCCCAATGATTCCGCCGTTTACCGATAAAACCCCTGCGACAATGCCGGCAACGATGGACACATCATCTAGATCGGACACCTGCTTTGCAGCAATAACAGCTAGAATAACAGGGAGTGCTTTGATCATGACATCAAAGACATCACCCATCATGGATAACGCCGGAATTTTGCTTAATGCCAATACTAATGCCATCGCGATAAAGCCAGGCAAGGAGGACAGCATCATGCCACGAATATTGATTCGCTTCCATGGTGGCCCAGCTGGGTTTTGGGTACTTTCAGAGCTGACTGCTTTTCCAATAATGGGACGATAGGGGATGTTCCAGTGCTTACATAATGAAGTCATGAAGGTCACCGCGCGTGTCCGATTAGTGGTTCCAGTCGTCCCGGAAGTAGAAATAACATGAACCCCTTTTGAACTAATCGTTGCCATGGAGGTGCCGCCTGTTCCGGTCGCAGGCAGCTTTCCTTTTGCTGCGGCTTCAACAACATGCTTGTTCGCACCATTGGGGTCCGCACTCATAAAGATTAATCCATCTATTTCGCCGTTTTCAATTTTAGCAGCAATCTCCTGATCCATTTTTCCAGCTTCGACATTGACCTCCTTTAATGTTCCTTGAGCCATAATCGCAGGTTTATTCTGCGCCGGATCCCAGCCATATACGATGGCCTCGGTTGATTCTTTCACAGAATCCATCGATCCTTTTGCTGCAATGAACTGAAGAGATACACATGTCACACCAGCGGCTTCTATTTGTAAAAGAAGTTCATCTAGAAGCTTTTCAGGCTCCTTGCCTCCAAGAGAATATAGATTCCCCCCACTGCTTCCGATAATAGCAACTTTCTTTTTCATAATGACTCCTCCAACTATCTAAGTTTATGTAACTATTATACTTTAGTATATTAGTTAATTAAAGTATTAATTGAATAAAAAGTAAGAGACCTGTCCGCGGAGGGACAGAGGGACAGGTCCCTCGTCCCGATCTTCAAGAAGCTATATGCATAACTAATACATTCATATTTGTAAACCAAAGAGGAGGTACCTTCTTATATTTTTTAGTGTGGTTGTTCATTTCCACTACTTGAGGATAGATTGACGTACACACCGAATTTTTCATGGACATCTGAACTTGGCCCATTATAATAGAATGAGATAATAGTAGAAACACGAAAGGAAATTTCAAATGGAGTTACTATTAATCGTCTTACCAGCCTTTCTTATTTTCACAGCCGGATTTATTGGTCAGAGGCTCCTCAAAATGGATATAAAACCTATCTCAACGTTTTCTTTGTATTTATTATTACCTTTTTTAGCATTTGATACCTTTTATACCAATCAATTAAATACGGATTATTTGTACATGTTTGTTTTTACGATCCTCCTTGCAGTTCTAATGATTGGCATTACATATTTGGTTGGAAAGGTGATAAAGGCAGACCGTCCGCATATGTCTGCTTTACAGCTCGGAAGCGTTTTTCCGAATAGCGGGAATTACGGAGCGCCAGTTGCCTTATTTGCATTTGGTAGTATCGGTTTTGATTACGCGGTCATTATTCTGGTTATCCATTCCTTCATCATTAATTCAGTGGGTATTTTTATTGCCTCTCTAGGTAGTACAACTCCAACTGGTCCAAAAGAGGCATTTCGACGATTAATACGGATGCCTGTGTTATACGGGGCGGTATTGGGGATACTTTTCCAACTATTTAATCTCTCATTGCCATCTACGATCATTGATGGAATAAGCATGGTAGGAGTGGCGTCGATACCAGTCGTCATGTTAATACTAGGGATGCAGTTGGCTGAAATAAAACCGCAAAAATTTAGTTTGAAATATATTAGCACCATTACCATTTTACGCATGGGTGTCTCCCCGTTACTTGCTGTAGCATTAATTCAATTCATGCCAGTAAGCGAGACTATCCAACATGTATTTATTCTCTTAGCCGCAATGCCTGTCGCAGCCAACACGACCATACTGGCTGTCCAATTCAACTGCAAACCAGACCTAATCTCATTCACAACCCTGGTCACAACCTTAATTAGCTTGATTACCATTCCTTTTGTGCTTTATTTGCTTTGAGGAAACATGGAAACATGGAAACATGGGGACTCACGACGATTCCTGTGTTTCCAATTTTTTTAGGCAAAGTACTTTTAAATTTAAGTAACAATTATTTTTCAATCCTTATTTTCTCCAATTTTTCAAATGCCTCGATTTCGTCTTTTTCGGTAAAAGAGCCGATTAAGAGTTGCGTTTCTTTAGGTTTACCAGCATGAGAGGCCACAGTCATTTTAAGTATTCGTTGTGCATCACACTGGATTTTTGGCTCCTAATAGAACCTCTTTCTCTCCAATAAATTTGAAGTATTCACCTTACAATTATTGATTTCTATTTCGTAAACATGATCTCAGGGATTCAACATACTTAAACCCGATTCAAAGACATCAAACGATTTTCGATCCAATATAAAAAAGAAGTATTCAAACCAATGCTTAAAGTGTTAAATTTCTGTATTTACATATAAGATAAGAATACTAGTTTATGGGATAATGATAGCGAAGATTTGTAAAGTAGGGCATCTGTAAGATGCTTTTTTTTTATAATTAAAAAACCAATTAAAGGATAAAAACCAATAGAAATGATATTTGTAAAATAAATTTTTAAAATATTGAACCTAAAATGATTTGATAATCGTCTAATAGCAGAATTTGAAGTAGGTTGAATGGGAGGGTAGTAGATTGGACAGAGAAGAAAAAGATTACATATTAGAAAAAATGATGATTGACTATGGTAATGAGTTGGTACGATTGGCATATTCTTATGTGAAGGACACAGAGATTGCCAAGGATATCGTTCAAAATACGTTTATAAAATGCTACAAAAACCTTGATTCGTTTCGTTATGAAGCAAAAATAAAAACATGGCTCTATCGCATCACAATTAACGAATGCAAGGATTATTTAAGAAGTTGGAATTACAAAATGGTACAAGTAAGAAGTTTTATAAATGAAACAACCAGGTCAATATTACCGTCAACAGAAAAATCAGTTATTGATAAATATGATAATGAAGAAATGAAAGAAAATATCTTTTCTCTTCCGAAAGTGTATCGGGAAGTGATTTATCTTTATTACTATGAATCATTAAAAACAGAGGAAATTGCTAACGTTCTAGATATTAAAGTTAATACAGTGAAAACACGATTAAGTAGAGCAAGACAAAGATTAAAAACGATGATAAAGGAGGCTGAATTTTATGGATGATAAACGGATAAAAGATAAATTTAATAATATGTCTTTTCAAGAATTAACATTTACGAAGGAAGACCGTCGAAAAGTGTTTGAACAAATTAATAAAATGGAGAAAAGTAATAATACACAAAAGAAATCTTTAGTTTCTATTCCAAAACAATTCTCCGTTTTTACAGCTTCTTTATTAGTGGTCGGCTTGTGTATCGTTTTGTTTATTCCTTCGATACTTCAAGGAAACTATAATAATGAAAACAACGGAAGAAATGCAAGTGGAGTAGTACCTCAAGAAGACGGGTATTTTACCACTCTATTTATGGTGAAAGATGAGAATAATAGAATACCTATTAACCTTTTATTTACGTATAGTAAAGATAAAAAGATGTTGAAGGTTTTATCCATTCCTCGAGATACTTATGCGCCGATATTAGATAAGAATGATCAAACTACTCCATATGATAAATTGTCACATGCTTATGCTAACAGTTCTGGAGGAGCTGAAGATGTAAGAACAACAGTTTCTAACCTATTTGATTTAAAGATTGATTATTATGCTGTTATGGATTTAGAAACCTTTTCTACGATGGTTGATTCAGTGAATGGAATAGAGTACAACTTGCAAGAAGATATTCGAGTAAGAGCTATATCTCAAGTGGCATTTGATTTCAAAAAGGGGACGCATCGTTTCAATGGGGAAGAGGTTGTGGCATTAATGATGGCTGCTACAGTGAGAGAATTGGGAGAAGATAGCCTATTAAATCTCATTAAGGCAGTTATAAATCAGACAATAAACGTATTACCAGAAACACAATTAAAACAATTTATGACTAATATGGAAGGCAGTTTTCCAATTGAACAATTGGTAGAGAATAAAAAGGAGCTTCCCACGATACAATCGGTATCATTAGTAGATGGAATGATAGACACAATGGTAGATGAGTCTTACTATATTAAATTTGAAGAAGAATTTTTAAATTCTGTTATAGACGAGTTAACCACATTTTAGTGACAGAGGGACAGGTCCCTCGTCCCGGGCAAAAAAACAGGTGGGACACGGGACCTGTCCCTGTGTCCCACCTGCTGCTATCTTAATTCTTTCTGGAAAACGATAAACTTGCAGGGGATAGCAAGCATCTCCGCAAGCCTTGGGAATGAAGCATCTATGGTTTCTGTATGAATCGGTTGATAGCCGATACGAGAATACCAGTTTTTCAAGATTACTTTGTCTGGATGAGTACCTTCCTGAGGTACTAATAATTCAAGTTGCATCTTACGAAGTTGTTCGTTTTGGCATTTCTGTTCAGCGAAGCGGATTAACTCACGTCCAATGCCAGTTCCTTGGTACTTATCATCCACCGCTAGCATACCGAATTCTCCCGTTTCTTGGTTAATCCGTCGAACACGGACACATCCAATAATTTGCCCCATTGTTTGAGCTACGGCAATCTCACCGCTGTTCGTTAACTCTGCAATTTCCGCTGCTGTCGTACGTGATGCACCAGGTATCCAAAGACTTCCTTCAGATGCCTCATATACACGGTTAACGATGTTCGCAATGTGCTCCATCTCCACTAGATTGGTACTCTCATTACAAGGCAACATATGTATCTCGATTGACTGCATAATAAATGATACCTCCTCATCACTGTTGAACTTATGAAGCTTCAAGAAGCTGTATGCTTAACCAATACATTCATAATCCCTCTACTTCTTAACAAGTCCAAAGCTGTGTCTTTACATTCCTATCCTAACAATTATTTCAAATTCCCAACGCTTGTACAACGATTTTCTTTGGGACAGAGGGACAGGTCCCTCGTCCCAACTGCCATTTAGGAACAACAAGCAACATAAAGCCCATCACCTAAAAGGTGATGGGCAATTTTAAAACAATTCGCGGATCTAATCTATTTAAAAACAGTTCCTTTTTTTATCTGAACTATTTATTTATAGTCCCGCGTTCAAAGTAGTTCATATCCGTCAATTCGATAATGTAGTCATAATTGGCAATGAACTTTTGAATTTGTTCAATTTCTTCTCCAGTTAAATCAGGGTCGTTCATCTTGTTAACCAGTTCTTGTTTCGTATCATCCAGTATTTCTTTAACTTCTTTGTATTTCATTTTCAACATCCTCTCTTCTAATTAAATTTAGTAACGAGTTGTCTGGAATGTATACGCTTTCTCTATACTTCCATTATAGAATAAAAATATAAGGATGGATGATCGAATGTATTGCAAAATCTTGAACAAAGGCAGTTCGTGCAGCTGACGTCTGCGCCTATGACCCCTCCACGACTTCCCGGAACGACACAGGCCGTAGGGACAGGGGGACAGGTCCCGCGTCCCAGAGTACGTTTATCACTTTCGACCCTCAATTTTTGAGTAGAAATAAACTTATTATAATAGACTACCAATGGCCCGATTAGTAGCAATCTGTACTAATCGGGCTATTTTTGAAATTGCGTTTGTTTAACGTTCCAGACCAATGGTGCTGGGACACCTTACATTCAATCAATCGCTTGTTTAATTTTATTTTGTGAGGCGAAGTCACGCTCTGAAGTTTGTCGAAAGTTTTTACTAGAATAAAAGAAATATATTTTATGAAAGTTATATATTGACATTAATGGTAGATTGGTGTAAATATATAATTGAGAAATCGTTTACAGACTATTCTTACAAATAATAGAAACTGGTTTCTTTCCTATTTGTTTAATGAGAAAACGGTTTCTCAATTTTATCGGTCAAATGAAAACGGTTTCACAAAGAAAGGGATATTTATGAAAATTACGATTAACGATGTGGCTAAACATGCAAGGGTTTCAAAAGCAACAGTATCTCGAGTTATTAACAAGAATATGAGTGTTAACATTGAAATTCGAGAACGGGTACTTGATTCTATTAAAACTCTAGGTTACTTTCCAAATGCATTTGCAAAGAACTTAGTGAAAAACACGTCAAATGTAATTGGATTAGTTTTGCCAGATATTACGAATCCGTATTTTCCAACGGTTGCACGAGGAATTGAAGATGCCGCACATCGATATGGCTACTCTTTATTTATTGCTAATACAGATAATAACCCTACAGTGGAAAGGGAATATATTGAAAAAATGATTAGTCAGCAGGTGGGGGGGATTATTTTAATATCTTCCGCACTTGATGATCAAAGGGTACAAGAACTGGAGAGTTTGAATCTTCCATTTGTTTTGTGCGACCGATTATTAACTAATACATCCTTTGATACTGTTACGATTGATAATTATACAGCTGCATATGAAGCAGTAACGCGATTGATAAATCTTGGTCATACACGTATATGCCATTTGGCTGGTCCGAAAAATGTATACTCGTCTGAAAGACGCGTAAAGGGGTATTTACAAGCAATTAGGGAGTATCAATTAGAGCCTATTATTTTATCTGGTGATTTTAATTATGAATCAGGATATCAGTTAACAAAATCCATGCTTAAAAGTCATAACCCTTCTGCTATTTTTGCTGGGAATGATTTGATTGCTTTAGGAGCAATGAATGCGGTTCAAGAAGAAGGCTTTACGATTCCAACAGATATTTCCATTGTTGGATTTGATGATATTTTGTTTTCTCAAATGTCACGACCAAAGCTTAGCACCATTTCAGTACCTGCTTATCAACTAGGGACGACAGCCCTTGACATGCTTGTCGATCGAATAAAGGGGGTGAGGATAGAACCGAAAAATATGGTTCTAGACTATCAATTTATCCAACGAGAAACAAATTAACAGGAGGACAAATTTCATGAACCCAGAAATTGTTGTAGTTGGAAGCTTAAACATGGATCTGGTTGTGGAAGTAAATCAAAAACCAGAGTGGGGACAAACAGTATTAGGAAACAACTTTTTTATGGGTTGTGGTGGTAAAGGGGGGAATCAGGCATTCGCAGCTGGAAAGCTAGGTGCAAAGGTCGCCATAATTGGTAGAGTTGGTGATGATGTTTTTGCAGACTACATAATTCAAAACTTACAAAATGTAGGTGTTGAAACAGCTTATATTGAACGTACAAAAGGATTGTCAACAGGTGTAGCGTCTATAAATATAAGTTCTGAAGGAGATAACAGCATCATTGTTGCTCCAGGAGCTAATTATCAAGTTACTCCAGCTTATGTTCAAAAATATAAAGATATTATTACGAACGCTAAGATTGTATTAGTCCAGTTAGAAATTCCCTTAGAGACCGTTATAGAAGTTGCGAAACTTTGTAATGAGTATCATGTGCCAATCATGCTTGATCCTGCGCCAGCAATGGAAATACCTGATAATCTATTTAAAATGATCGATTATCTTGTTCCTAATGAAACGGAAATAAGAGAACTTACTGATATTGAAGTTTCAGATGCCCTTTCAGCCAAAATAGCAAGTGTAAGGCTATTAAATAAAGGCGTTCGTCATGTTTTTGCTAAGCTCGGTGGTAAAGGTGTGGTTGTAACCAATACAAATCGTACATTTCAGCTTGAGGGGTATGAAGTCCCTGTTGTTGATACGACTGCCGCGGGAGATGCTTTTGCAGGTGCACTAGCTGCAGCCCTAGTAAGTGGTGAGGATTTATGGTCTGCTACACAATATGCGAATGCAGTAGGAGCATTAACAGTTACAAAGTCTGGTGCACAAGAATCTATGCCATCAAAGATTGCAACAGAGGATTTTATTAGAATGCATGCAATTCAATAAAAATAAAAAAGGGTGGTAACGTAGATGAGTAAATTAAAATTCTTATATATTTCTATTTTTGCAGTCATGTTATTAATATTAGGTGCTTGTAGCAATAGCTCGTCGGGTAATAATGAAAGCGATAACAAGTCAGAAGATTCTTTATCAGTCGGTTATTATGTAAACCATACATTAGGAGATAAATCTTTCTTTGATTCAGCAAAACGTGGTGTTGATAAAGCAGGATCAGATCTAGGTTACAAAGTAAAGACAGTTGAAGGCGGAACAAACCAAGGTGACTGGGCAGCAGGACTTGAATCAATGGTTTCTTCTAAAGATTACGATGTAATTGTTGTTGGAACAAGCCAAATGACCGAAATTGTTGGAGATATAGCTGAAAGATATCCTGACCAAAAGTTTATCTTCTTTGATGATATTGTTAAGGACCGTTCAAATGTTTATTCTATGACATATTCTCAAAGTGAAGGTTCATTCTTAGCAGGTGCTTTTGCCGCTTTAGTTACAACAAGCACTGATTTAGAAAAAGCAAATTCTGATAAGGTAATCGGATTTGTTGGGGGTATGGATATTCCAATTATTAATGATTTCCTTTCTGGTTATGATCAGGGTGCTAAATATATTGACGAGGAAGTAGAAGTAATTGCTTCTTATATTGGTAACTTTGCAGATGCACCAAAAGGGAAAGAAATCGCATTATCCCAAATTAAATCCCAAAATGCTGATATCGTCTATCAAGTTGCTTCTACTGCAGGATTAGGTGTTTTAGAAGCTGCCAATGAAGAAGGTGTTTATTCTATTGGAGTAGACAGTAACCAAAATGATATTTATCCGGGTAGCGTTTTAACTTCCATGTTGAAAAATATCGATAACTCTGTATTCCGTGCTTTAGAACTTTTTAAAGAAGATAGCCTTGAATTTGGGAAGAGTGAAGAACTTGGTATTGAGGAAGGCGGTATCGGTCTAGCACAAGATGATCTATATGAACAACATGTTCCTCAATCTATTCGTGACAGAATTGTCGAGGTTCAGAAAAAAATAAGTTCTGGTGAAATCGTAGTTAAATCAACTCTAGATTAATTGAAAGTGGATGTGGAAAAGGGGCATATTTTTTTATGCCTCTTACCCTTCCCTTTATAGGGGGTATGGAAAGTGCCAACTTTATTGCAAATGAAAGATATTTACAAGATATATCCCAATGGTACGGTTGCCAATCAGGGGGTAAACCTTGATATAAATGAAGGCGAAATACACGCGTTAGTTGGAGAGAACGGTGCGGGAAAATCCACTTTAATGAAAATCCTATTTGGATTAGAAGCCCCTACTCAAGGTGAAATCATTTACAAAGGCAAGAGCATCCATTTTAAAGGACCCGGAGATGCTATTAAAGAAGGATTGGGAATGGTACATCAGCACTTTATGCTAGCCTCATCGTTAACTGTTGCAGAAAATATTGTACTTGGCGAGGAACCGAGAAAAGGCCTCTTTCATCTATTTAGAAATAGAAAGGAAGAGTTTGAGAAAATTCAAGAAGTTTTGAAGAAGTTTCCGATCAAAGTAGACATGAATGCCCCAATTGAATCGATATCCGTTGGACAAAAACAGCGGGTTGAAATTATTAAGGTACTTTACCGAGGTGCTCGACTTATTATCCTAGATGAACCAACAGCTGTTTTAACCCCGCAAGAAACAGCAGAATTATTTGAATCACTAAAGACATTGGTAAACCAAGGTTATACTGTTATCTTCATCACCCATAAGCTTCGTGAGGTTATGGAAATTTCTGATCGAATTACGGTATTAAAAGCAGGGAAAACAATCAAAACCTTGAATACAAGTGAAACAAGTGAAGAAGAGATTTCAAGATTAATGGTCGGAAGAGATGTCCTATTTAGAGTTGATAAAAAAGAAAATACACCTGGTGAAACAGTAATTGAATTAAAAAATGTTACAGTCAAAAACGATAAAGGATTAAAGCTATTAAATAATGTTTCATTACATATTCGGGCTGGAGAAGTATTCGGTATTGCTGGTGTTGAAGGAAATGGACAAAGTGAACTAGTTGAAGTTATTACCGGTCTATGTAGCGCGGAAGACGGCCAAATTCTTTATTTGAATGAGGAGTTAATTGGTAAGAGCATAGCTGAAATTCGAAACCTCAATATCGGACATGTACCTGAAGATCGGCAAACTACTGGTGCTTGTTTGGATTCTACTATAGAAGAGAATTTAATATTAGATGTGTACAAAGATTCTCAATATCGTGTTGGGCCGTTTCTTAACCAAAAGAAATTAAAAGAGTTTTCTAAGGAACTAGTTCGAAAATTTGATGTAAGAGTAGATAGTGAGGAGCAGTTGGCTGGTTCATTATCTGGAGGGAATTTACAAAAGGTTGTAATTGCTCGAGAGTTAAATAAAAACCCTAAGCTTCTTATCGCCTCCCAACCTACTCGTGGAGTCGATATCGGGGCAATAGAGTTTATTCATCAAGAGATTATTAAGAGAAGAGATGAGGGTTCAGCTGTTTTAGTTGTTTCAGCTGAATTATCGGAAGTTATGAGCCTAAGTGATAGAATCGGTGTTTTATATAATGGTGAATTAGTCGCCGTTCTTCAAAATCATCCTGATTTAAC
This sequence comes from Bacillus sp. JJ1566, assembly GCF_036962685.1. NCBI lineage: Bacteria > Bacillati > Bacillota > Bacilli > Caryophanales > Bacillaceae > Bacillus > Bacillus sp. JJ1566. The sequence goes on from NZ_JBALOP010000008.1 coordinate 44,163, forward strand.
AGAAGAAGAGATTGGTATGTATATGCTTGGCATCAAAAAGCATATGAAGGGAGCGACAGAAGATGAAAAATAACCGCTTCTTATATTTGGATGTTGTTGGGATTATTAGTGCTGTGATACTAGCAATTTTATGTGGATTTATTATTATTTTCTTCGTAAGTGATGAACCGCTTAACGCTATTTCAGCATTTGTAGTAGGACCTGTATCAAACCTATTTAACATGAGTACGATTATCAATAAAGCCGTTCCGTTAATTTTCACTGGTTTGGCATTGGCGGTTGTATTTCAGTCGAATGTTTTCAGTATGGGTGCGGAAGGCCAATTATTCGTAGGGGCATTTATAGGTGCTATGGCTACGGCATATATTAGCGGAATTTCACCGCTCATTCACATACCTTTAATTTTACTCATTGCCATGTTGGCAGGTGGGGCATATGGATTTATACCTGGCTACCTAAAAGGTAAATGGAATGCGGATGAAGTTGTCACTACCCTGATGTTAAACTACGTAGCTACCATTCTCATTTCATATTTTATTAATAATGTGTTTAAGGATCCAGAGAGTGGTGGATTTGCAAGAATGCCATATTTCGAAGAGAGTCTACTTTTAAGAAAAATTTCTGGTTCTTTTCCTGTCCATTATGGAATCTTTATTGCGATTGTAGCGGCTATTCTAGTATATCTGTTGCTTTATAAAACGAAACTAGGGTATGAAATGCGTTTAGTAGGAAAAAACGCGAAATTTGCAAATTACGGTGGTATCCGACCTAAAAAGATCATTATTTTAAGTACCATGATCAGTGGTTCACTAGCGGGCCTTGCTGGAATTGTAGAGTTGTTAGGGATACATGGAACATATAAAGATAGTTTCTCTGTAAATCTAGGTTTTGATGGGATTATCATTGCTTTATTGGTTCGTAATCACCCACTATTAGTTATTCCATCTGCGTTGTTTTATGCGTATTTACAAGTTGGAGGACAAGTGATGCAAGCTGAAAGTGATGTTTCTCGTGAGCTGGCTGTTATTATTCAAGCGCTATTAGTAATCTTTGTATCAGCTCAAGCTCTTTTTAAATATTTGAAACAAAAGGCTATTTTAAACAAGTCAAAACTAATTCCAAGTGACAAGGCGGTGGGGTCTGATGTGGTCTAGTATATTAGAACAGATAGTGGATTTATCAATCATTGCTATCATTTTACGGGCAACAACACCAATATTACTTGCATCACTTGGTGGGCTGATTTCTGATATTACAGGTGTAACAAATATTGGTCTAGAAGGTTTACTGCTAATTTCAGCATTTACTTCAATTGCTGTAAGTTCTGTTACCGGAGTGTGGTATGTTGGCGTACTGGCGGGTGTGTTAATTTGTGTGCTAATTTCTCTATTAATGGGCGTTTTCCATTTGAAAATGGATGTAAATATCATTATTACAGGATTTGCGATTAACTTAGTTGGTTCGGCAGGGACTATTTTTATGATGAGTAAATTATTTAATGTTACTGGTAGCTACAATCCGACTAATTTAGATCGGATTCCTACTGTAAATATCCCATTCATCAAAGATATTCCATTACTAGGAAACCTTTTGAGTGGCCACAATTTAATGGTTTGGATTGCGCTTTTAAGTGTTGTATTTGTATTTATTGTTTTGTATAAAACCCCTTATGGTGTCCATTTACGTGCAATTGGTGAGTCACCGCAAGCTGCGAATTCATTAGGAATATCCGTTCGTCGTCTTCAATACTCTGCTTTTGCTTGGAGTGGTGTATTTGTAGGGCTTGGCGGCGCATTTTTATCAATGGGTATGACGGGAATGTTTGTAAAAGATATGACAGCTGGAACAGGATTTTTAGCCTTAGCAGTAGTTTTACTTGGAAATAGAAATCCGATAGGGGTGCTTATTGGTTCTTTAGTATTTGGAACAGCGAAAGCATTTGAAACGATTCTTCAAACAGTTCCAAATAGCCCAATTCCAAGTCAATTTGTACAGGTTATGCCATATATAGTAACGATACTGGCCTTAGTAATTTATGCTGTTCAAAGAAAGGGACGAGTAGTAAACGCTTAAAACAGACTTTTTATAACAAAAAATAAAGGCGGAGATTTTCATGAAAGAAACCCTAAAGAGAAAGATCATTCTTGACTGTGATCCTGGACATGATGATGCAATTGCATTGTTATTGGCGGCGGGAAATCCGAATATTGAATTGGTAGGGATAACAACTGTTTCTGGAAATGCAGAAGTTGACAAAGTAACTGTGAATGCACTAAAGGTTTGTGAGATTGCCCAGCTTCGTAATATTCCAGTTGCAAAAGGCAGTGGCCAACCACTGATACGTACGCTTGAAAATGCACCATCCATTCATGGGGATTCAGGAATGGATGGTCCCGAATTACCAACTCCAAGCCTAAAAGAAATAGATCAACATGCAGTTGGCTTTATTATTGAAAAACTAATGGAATCAGAAGGTGATATTACATTAGTACCAGTTGGGCCATTAACCAATATAGCTACAGCAATGAGGCTTGAGCCAGCCATTCTGCCTAAAATACAAGAAATTGTCTTAATGGGCGGAGGTTCATTTGGCAACTGGACACCAGCAGCAGAATTTAATATTTTTGCAGATGCGGATGCCGCAAAGGTTGTTTTTGAAAGTGGTGTTCCTATTACAATGATGGGGCTTGATTTAACACACCAAGCATTGGCAACAAATGAGGTGTGCAAACGTATTGCGGAAATTGACAATTCAGCCGCACAGTTTGTAAATGAACTACTAATCTTTTTCCGTAAAACATATTTGGAGGTATTTGGATTTGAACATCCACCTGTACATGATGCGTGCAGTGTAGCGTATGTTATCGATCCAACCGTTGTCGAAACGAAGAAATTACGTGTGGATATTGAAACAAATAGTGAATTAACATATGGAATGACTGTTATTGATTATAATGGCGTAACGGGGAAAGAACCAAACGTAAATGTTGGTATAAAACTAGATCATAAAAAGTTTTGGGATTTGGTGGCAGAATCACTACAAAATTTAAAGTAATGCCTATCACCAGCTTACTTGTTTCCACATAATATTGTCATGCAGATTTTTTAAATGTATTGATGATGCCCCAAACCATAAAATTGCCAGACAAATTAAGGAAGAATTCATAAAAAATTTGCTGGCATAATTGAATTTACACAATACTTAAGATCCGACTTATAAATATATTGCATAAAGTCATCTAGTAGATTCCAAATATATAATACTGTCAAAAAAACAAGATTTCAAACAAGTACACGTAAATTACTGAAGGGGAGGATGCGCTGTGGCAGAAAAAGAAATAAAAAAAATTATTTTAGATTGTGATCCTGGTCATGATGATGCAATTGCATTATTATTGGCTGCGGGAAATCCAACGATTGAAATAGTCGGGGTAACTACAGTATCAGGAAATGCAGAAATTGATAACGTAACGGTAAATGCGCTAAAGATTTGTGAAATTGCCGAACTGCATGATGTAAAAGTTATTAAGGGATGTGGAGAACCCCTCGTACGAAAACGTCAAAATGCCCATAAAGTTCATGGAGATTCGGGTATGGATGGACCAATCCTGCCTGAGCCAAGTTTACAAGCCGAAAAACAGCACGCTGTTCAATTTATCATCAACAAGTTAATGGAATCCGATGGTGATATTCATTTAGTACCAGTGGGTCCACTAACAAATATAGCCATGGCAATGCGATTGGAACCAGCTATTTTACCTAAGATTAAGGAAATCGTCATTATGGGTGGGGGTTCTTTTGGCAACTGGACACCAGCGGCAGAATTTAATATTTTTGCGGATGCAGAAGCTGCGAATGTTGTTTTTGAAAGTGGTGTTCCTATCACAATGATGGGGCTTGATTTAACACATCAAGCATGGGCGACGGACGAGGTTTGCAAACGTATTGCGGAAATTGACAATCCAGCCGCAAGATTTGTAAATGAACTACTAGATTTTGTTCGTAAAACACAATTTGAATCATTTGGACTCGAACATCCTCCCGTACATGATGCGTGCAGTGTAGCGTATGTTATCGACCCAACCGTTGTAGAGACGAAGAAATTACGGGTGGATATTGAAACAGACAGTGAATTAACATATGGAATGACAGTTATTGATTATAATGGCGTAACTGGGAAAGAACCTAATGTAAACGTAGGACTAACATTAAATCAAGGTAAGTTTTGGGATATGATTTTCCAATCTCTTAAGAATCTATAATGCTCTCGACTAGATGAGTGGGGTGAAAGATTTGAAACCAATTATTTTAGACGTTGATACAGGTATTGATGATGCATTAGCGATTAAATATGCTTTAGGCTCTCCGGAACTAGATGTACTAGGAATTACAACTTGTTTTGGTAATGTACCAGCCGTTATTGCTTCTCGTAATTCCCTAGCCATCTTACAAATGCTTGGAAAAGATATTCCTGTATATCAAGGTGCCAGTAAACCACTTACTCGCAAACCAAAATATGCTACACTCGTGCATGGTGAAGATGGTTTAGGAAATGCACTTCATTTTAATCCTATTCGAACGGTTGCTAATGAAACGGCAGTTAATTATCTGATTGACCAAGTAAGGTCTAGACCTAATGAAATCACAATTATTGCAGTCGGCCCTTTAACAAATCTAGCGCTCGCTATTAATCTAGCACCTGATATCATCCCATTAATAAAAGAAGTAATCATTATGGGTGGTGCAGTTACGGTACCTGGTAATGTTACTCCATATGGTGAAGCAAATATCGTATCAGATCCTGAAGCAGCTGATGTTGTTTTTAACTCAGGTTTGCCAATCACTTTGGTTGGACTAGATGTAACGATGAAAACATTATTGCCTTTAACTGAATTGGATAAGTGGAGAGTAAGTGAAAAGTATGAAGTTAGACTATTCACTAACATGACTGAGCATTATATGAAAGCTTATGAAATGTTTTATCCGGGCATTAATGGATGTGCCTTACATGATCCACTTGCCGTTGCCGTTGCGATTGATTCCAGTTTTGTAACAAAAGAATCCATGAATGTGAAAGTTGTAAAAGAAGGGATTGAAACTGGCAAAACAATAGGAACCCTCGAGAAAGATCCAAAAATAAATGTTTGCACTAAAGTTGATGCTGAAAGATTTTTAAACCACTTTTTACAAACTGCTTTTTAAACAAAATGGGAATAGGTTATTGTCTCTGAGAAGGAATAAAGGGCTGTTCTATTCTCACCCATGCTGTCAAAATCCCTTTTTGGGATGGGGTGTGTATGTGCTTTCTAGTGTTAGCGCCGGGAAGCAATTTCTTGAACTATTTTTTTCGATTCAAAGCTAGAATTACGTATAGGTTCTTGTGTACCCAAGTTTCCCTTTTCGCTATGTTTTTAAATTCAAACAAACGCTTGTTTGAATTCCTTTATTGTGAAGTCCAATCATAAAAGCCATCACAAGGAAGAGATTGTGATGGCTTTGTCAGTAAGCAGAGATCCCTTTTTAGACTGTCCTTCCCCACAGTAAATGCAACTATGGACTATCTTATTCTGATTAGCTTATGCCGTAAGTATGACATAATAAATGCCAACAGAAATGTAGACAATACCACAATTGGCGCAAAGTAAAAGAGCTCTTGTTGCATATAACCCGGATATTTCGATAAAAAATAGGAATAAACAATTTTGTCAGATATAAATGAAGCAAGATATATATCTAAAGAAAGAACAGAAATAAGAGCAAATAATGTTGTAAGTAGTTTCGATTTTATATTGATATCATAAAAAACAAGGAAAAATACAACAGTTTGAAATGCAATGATCAAAGAACCAAAATACCCTGCACTACCTGAAAAGACATTTCCTTTTGCCGCAAAAATTTCAATAATAGTCCCTACTATACAAAGGACAATTAATAGCAATGCCCCTTTAAACTTATTTATTTTTATCTGATACTCTTTTATAAAACTTCCTAAAAAGTAATAAGTGATCGGATACATTGGAATCCAATAGTTAGCCGAAAAAAATAGTTGTCCTCCAATATATCTATTAAAAAAGTCCGGAAATGAAGTAACAAACAAAAGGGATGAAATAAGAAGGATTTTCTGTTTCTTCGTAGGGATATTTTTATACAAAATATTAAGGTAAGGACTTAGTAAAAACAGCCCAATATACATATTAATATACCAAGAATATCCATCCGCAGAGAAATTAAAGATGGAATAAATATATTCCTTCAAGCTTCTATCATCATTTAAAATAAAGTGGAAATATAAAAGGGATAAAATCGAATATATAATATAGACCATCAATATTGGTAAAAGTTTTTTGTAATAAGACTTGGTTGGCATTTTATTTGTTTGTAAGTACCCAGTTAGGACTAAAAATAAAGGGACACAAATCATAAAAAACATACGAAAAAAAGTTTCGAAATACATATTTTTTCCTATAATGGGTGTACTGTAAAAATAAGTATTTAAGAAAAAATGTACAGAAAGTACAAATAAAATTGCAAAAGACCTCACGATGTCCAATCCAGATTGCCGCTGTCCTGCATTCACTTGAAAAAAGCACTCCTCAAAAAGTTATTTTAGAGATTATAACAAAACAACCTAAACTTTTCCACAATATTATTTTGAAATAGGGACGGAGGGACAGGTCCCGTGTCCCACTTTTAGTATCTTCGAGTACCAGTTTATTATAATAGGATGGAAAAGGCTGATTTCAAACGAACATTTGTTTAGTGTTTTAGGGGAATAATTCTGCGAAGTTTTTAATTCAATTAAACGTTTGTTTGGATTTATTGTGTAGGAGAAATGGTGTTGGAAATTAAACTGTTATACTATTAATTTAGTATCCGACAATAAGAAAAGCGGAGTCTGCGTACAAATTTGGAGACAAATATAATGTTTTTGGGAAAGGAACGAAGTGCAGCGCACGTTTTACAAAATTCTGTTTTTGATTGCAATTGATAAAATTTAGATAGGGGCTGTCCACTATGAAAATTAACCGTATTCATCATGTAGCTATCATTTGTTCGGACTACGATAAGTCCAAAGAATTTTATGTAAATAAGCTGGGTTTTACTGTTTTAAACGAAACTTTTCGCGCAGAACGTGGTTCGTACAAGCTTGATTTGGCAGTTGGAGATACTTATCAGATTGAGTTGTTCTCTTTTGTTGACCCTCCAAAGAGACCGAGTTACCCTGAGGCAGCGGGTCTTCGACATTTAGCTTTTGAAGTTGAGAATATCGTGGAAGCGGTGAAGGAGTTAACATCAAAAAATGTCGCTGTAGAAGATATACGTTTTGATGAAATAACAGGTAAAAAGTACACATTCTTTAAAGATCCTGATGACTTGCCTTTGGAAATTTATGAGGGATAGGTGGTATGTTAGGGACGGAGGGACAGGTCCCGTGTCCCAGAAAAAAAGAGGTGGGACGAGGGACCTGTCCCCGTGTCCCACTATCCCAAGTTTCCTTTGTTCAATCTTTTTTGCAATTCTTTAATTACAAGAGATGGTTTGCTAATATATCCATCAACGTGTGTGCCTAACCGTTTTTGTAAAGCAGTAATTGTAATTGGCCCGAAGTATCCATCTTGCGTTACGCCAAGCCATTTTTGCAAGGCTTTGATGACTACGGATGGTTTGCTAATGAAGCCGTCTACTGGAGTTCCGAAATATCGTTGGAGAGCGCTGATAGTTTTGGAACCAAGATAACCGTCAACTACTAGGTTCTCTTTTGCCAGATCGGCTGGTTTTGGTGTAGATGCGGGCGATTGTCCGGAACCCAAACCTTGTTCCCTATAACTTACACCTTCCTCTCGGCAAATCGCACGTACCACACATTCATACATACCTTCACGATAGGTTTTATCCTTGATCTTTTCTGATTGTGGGCCATCCACAAATTCGTACTCAAGTATAGTTGTTCGGCAGGCTCCTGTTAGTCTATGCATATAGTAATAATCGCCACCGGAAGAATTCTTGCGGGTGTACACTGGTCTTGGTCTAACTGGATACCCAGCCTTACTAAACTCTTCAATCAGCAATTGCTCAAACTTGCCTTCAGAGTAAATTGAATGGATGGTCTCAACTCCACTTCCTCCACCTGCATTAAAATGATGGGAAATGCACTTCTTGTATTTCTTCACCTTCGAGGTTCTTGGTTCAGGATTTACTGTAACATCACCTGACCTAGTCAAATCACTTACAATTCCTTGCTCCGCCAAGCGTTTGTCCACATAGAGTGCAGCTTCTAACGTATATATTTTTTCAGTATTGCCATTTGCTACAGCACCCGGGTCACTACCACCATGTCCAGCATCTTGAATCCAACTCATTACTAAATCACTCCTTTTTCTGGGACAGGGGGACAGGTCCACTGTCCCATTTTCAACTCGTCTGGGACGAGGGACCTGTCCCTTTGTCCCATCCCATCCCTTTGTCCCATCAACCTAAAAATGGTGGGTATGGATGGAATATGTATAGGTTGCCGCTTTGTGCTCTGTGTTTATTTTCGGTTTCATAGGCGGTTAGCATGTTAAATTCGATACATTTCCAAATCATTCGTTTAAAGGTTGAGCGGGAAATGGCATGTTTGCTAAAGCTCAAATCCTCACAACAAACGATGGTTTTCATCGCTTCGTGGCAAACTCCTGGGATGTTTGATGATAATTGTATTAATTGATGCAATCCAAGCATTTCTCCTCTTGTGAATTTCTTTTGATGATCAATGAGCCAAATCTCCATATTGACCTTAAATTCTTCATAATCATGAAACTGAGAATACTCCTGAATGTCCTTTTCGGAACCTATTTTTATTCTCAACATCGCTTGAACCCCCTTTTACTATTGTTATAGAAAGGTAAACCGAAAAAAGGGGTGTTCATTTGTAAGTTTTTTTGATCCACTGGGCCTGGTCCTCGGCTTCGGTAAAACCGAGCTTTGAAGGCTCCTCTCCTACTCGACCAGGTCTGACACTTATCACCAAAATATTCTGACATTTATGGAGGAATTTGGATGTTGGTGTAGAAATAAAAGGAATGGGAGTTTTTACCCAGTTCCTAATACCTAAAAACAGAAGTGGGGGGATGGATGAAAGAAGGTATTTTAAAAAGAAAAAGGGAGTTGTTATGGATTTTTTATAAGAGAGTAGGTGCACATGGAAGTGATTTCATTTCTTAAAGAAAATGGATTATTTAATTTTGGAGACCTGATTTTACTATTTATTGGGTGTATAACGTTATGTTTTTTTGCTTTTCGTACTGCATTATTTTTATATTTTAATAGAGTCGGTGTACCTTTTTCTGCCAAAATTATTTCCTATGAGAAGGTACCAGTTTTAAAAAACAGTAGTGTAGATGGCGTATATATAGATGCTTACCAATACAACTATCAATATGAAGATCAGAAAGGAACCAAATATAACGGGACACTCAAAAGGTTGTTTTTAAGAGGGAGATATGAAATAGGCGATGAAATTCAAATCCGATATTTGAAAAATAACCCAAACATTTCTAGGGTTTATAACCTATCGGACTGGTATATGTATGAATTTATGAGCCTCATTATTGCTATAGTTTTATTTTCTATAGTAATGGTAAAGACTTTGATAGGAGAGGGCGTATGAAAGGGAAAAAGATAGCAAGTTTGTTAATGGTTACAATGATGATTCTCACAATCTTCATTCAGCCATTTTATGCTGTGTCTGCGAATAGTGTTTCTAGTAAAATAGCAATTGAAGATTTAAAACTTGAATTGGCAAATGAAGGTTTGACTAGCGAGGATTCCCATTCTACTGAAGTGGAAGCGCAAGATGAGCATGCGCAACCAAACGAAGAGGAAGTAATTGTTCAACAGGAACCAAATGTAGAAGAAATCAATGAAGACCAACCAAGTAAAATAGAAGAAGCACTCAATCAAGAACCTTCAATGAAGGGCACTTCAACTACTGAGGCGCCTGAAGGGTACGAACTTGAATATAATGAGTCAGAGCAAGATAGTATTGCTCCTAATTTGTCAATCAATCAATCTGAAGCAGTAACGGAGAAACGCGTATTACTCATTGAAGATGTGAGGCCATGGAGTACAACCACAAATGATCAGGTCTTATCTAAAATAGGTGAATACGACAAGGTGACAACATCGCAATTCTTGAGAGTGAATCTAGCAAATTATGCCGTCGTTGTCTTTGCCAATGACCAGCCATTTAACTCCTATGAAAATTATACAGATTTTAAAGAACACCTTGAAACATTTGCTGAACTTGGTGGAGTTATCGTTTTTGGCGCTGCTGATGGTGGCTGGGCAAATGGTAATTTAATTGAAGCGTTGCCAGGTGGAATACAAAAGAATAGTCACTATGAGTATCGAAATTATATAACAGATCAATCTCATCCAATTGTGACTGGTAGCTTGACGGATCAAAAGGTCCTGCAAAATAGTGAGCTTTATGAAAATTATACGAGTCATGTTTCCTTTGAGGAGGCTACATTGCCGCCAGGGACAAAAGTTATTTTACGTGAAACAACAACAGATAGACCGACTCTTATCGAATATCCTTTAGAAAAAGGGAGGGTCATCGCTTCTGGTCTGACATGGGAATACAACTATCTCTATGGTGGAAACAATAGTCATCCCCAAGGTGGAGTGACTGGTACCTACGCACAAACGGCTATGGAGGATATGTTTAGATATGCCATCCGTGTCAGCGATATTAGTGTAAATGATTTAAAAATTCTCGAGGAACTATACTTAGATAGCAATTCACATCATATTGTTGTTGCTTCGAAAGAAACGGGTCAAGCCATTTCAGGTGTTCAAGTCAAGGTTGGAGACTCCGAATACATAACGGATGAAAATGGAAAGGTTAGGTATGACGGACCTTATGAAAAAAGGCTTGTTACTGTTTCGAAGGAAGGGTACAGAACGATTCAACAAGAGTATGACTTGAAGAAAAGAACAGCCCGTTTTCTCTTCCTAGAACCAGATGCCAACGATGGTTTACCTTATTTTACTAGAGTACAAGATCGGGAGACCAACTTTGATTTACGATCACAAACGGTTCGTTTTATAGAAGGTGACAAAGATTTGCTTCACCTAAAGGTTGCAGGTGACTGGGGTGAGGAAAGTGGCGGAATGTATTATCTTTACCAAGAAGGGGAAAAAGGTGGTCCTGCCGGGAAGCAATTAAGGAGTATATCAGGTGAGTTTATTTTATTCCCTGGGCTTCAGTTGAATCCGGAGCAGCCAGTTAAACTCAAGATGGTATCAGATAATAATGTATCTAGTGAGCCGATCACAATCAATCTATTTATTGATGAAGCACCTGAGTCTGATATAGGTAACAATGGAGAGGGTTTAGAAAACATACAAAGTTTCCTTGTCGCTGAAGAACAACAAGGATCAATAAACAATGATTTAATCACTCGTATTTTTCCAGGTGATTTTAAATTGAAAGCGCCGTCTTTACCTGTTGATATATTAAAAAAGGTAAACGATGATGGTACTGTAACTTATAGAGGTACGATAGGGATAAAACGTGATAACCTATTGAAAAAAGACACCGAATGGAATACTTATAAAAAAGACTTTGATAAGGCACAGAAAAATGGTGATCGTTTGTCTGATCTAAATAGATTACTAAATACGTATGGTGGTTATTCAGGCGGATTTACGATCGAAAGAAAGTTCTGGAATCCAAAGGTTAATGCTGTAGGATATATAGAAGTGAAACAAGACAAGAATGGTAAAATTCTTGAAAATGCAGGTGGCGTGATTCTAACTGGTAGTAATACATCCGTGTATTCACAACAGTTTTTATATGGTCCAGTTCCGCTGTACCTTGATCTTACAGGACAAATTTCAATTTCAGCTCAGGTTGGTACGGAATACTCCTATGAAAAAGAAAAATTGATGCTTGCTTCCGGAGAATTAAAAGTTAGACCTACGGGGGCATTAGGTGGAGGTCTTGGTGTTAGTGGCTTGGCAACCGTTGGTGTAGAAGGTGGAGCGGGCTTCAACATTAAGATTTATCCAGAAATCGATGCAGCCTTTGAAACCTGGGCTAAGATTAAAGCCAAATTGTTGTTTGTAGTTGATTGGGAATATACTCTTGCCAGATCTACTATTAAAGTATGGCCAAGGGATAACAAGAACCTAATGAGAATGGCCGGTGAAGATTTCGAAATCATTGAATCTGAAATGTCGTTAACTTCACGGGATTATGCACAAAAAACAACAAATTGGAATGGTGCCAATCAAGATAGATTACGTTCATTGAACATGGTCCAACCATTGAATGAGGATGCTTTGGAAGGTCTGCAAATGTTACAGGATTGGATTATGCCGAACAGTATTCCTCAATTTGCAAAAGTAGATGATACGTTAGTCATGCTATTTCATAGCGATGATCCGACAAGAGAAATTGGTAATCATACCGTTCTAATGTATTCCATGTATCTAAATAATGCATGGAGTGAACCGGTACCAGTTTGGGATAGTGAAACAGCGGACTTTTTCTTCCAGCCATTTGAATATAAGGATGAATTATATGCCGTTTGGCAAAAGTCTAAAGCTAAGGTAAGTGAAACTGAAGTGGAAGATTTGCTTGATGAGGTCACTAAAAACAGTGAAATCAGTTTTGCTAAATGGAATAATAAAACGATGAAATTCGAAAATCAACAGTTTGTAACAGATAACAAGGTACTTGATATGTATGCAACTCTTGCGTCTAATGGTAAAAATCTTACGTCGGTGTGGGTAAGTAATAGTGAAAACGACCCATTAGGAGAATCAGGAACCTATTCAATTATGAAAAGCACGTTATCACAAGGGAAATGGTCTACCCCAACAGTTGTTTACCAAACGACAGACTATATTACTGAACTTTCAGCAGGGTACGTGGATGAGGATTTGAGTATTGCATATAGCGTGCAGTCTGAGGAAGGCCATTCTGATATTTATACCATAAAGGATGGTAAAGCTAAACAGATTTCTCAAAATCCAAATGCAAGAGCCCTCAAATTTAACGATAATCATTTCTACTGGCATTCAGACGGAAGTGTCATTGAATATGATATTGCAAAAGCAACTAGAAATCAGATAAATTCTGGTCAAGAAGCTGTCATCACATCGTCCTATCAGTTGTTGGAAAATGAGGGAAGATCCGCAATTGTATGGCATGGTGAAGCAGATGGAAGCTCGACAGTTTACGCTTCTCTAAGAACGAATGATGGATGGAGTGCTCCGATTTCACTTTTTGAGAGTGAGAATTTTACGATTCAGTATATGGATATTGAGCGGATGAAAAATGGAGATTGGAAGATGATCATGAACGCACTTCAGTATGTGAATGAAGATCCGAAGAATTCTTTCATTTTCGCGAATGTGGAGCCAAAAGCAGATACACTTCTGAATGATGTATATGCGAACGAGGCTTTACGGGATGGAGCTACTCAGCCGATTGAATTTAGTGTGACCAATCTTGGTGAGAATCAAGTGAACACGCTAACTCTAAAAATGCAAATTGGAGATGATGTTTTCTTAGAGAAAACCATCGAGACCCAGATTAAGCCTGGAGAAACCGTTAACTTAAAAGAAACCGTTAATGTTTCGAGTATTACGAAAGAAACAGAGATCAATTTTTCCGTGTATGCAAATGAGGAGCGCGATAAGACTAACAATCATGAAGTGATTACTTTAGGTCTGACGAATGTATCCTTGACACTTCAACAGCATCGACTCGATGACAAAATCATTGTAACAGCCAATGTGTCAAATCATTCAGCTACACCTGCCAATGTTGCAATCAAGGTCATGGAAGACTCAATCGATGGACTCGTGCTTGATGTTAAAGATATCGGAAAGCTGAAGAACGATACAGATTATGTGTACGTATACTCGATTGATTTAAATAACGTCAATTTTAATAATAGTGATAGTAAACAGTATTATTTTAAAATTGAAACGCTCGAGACTGATTTAAATGAATACGACAATTCAGATATGGTGGTCGTGTTTGACGAAAAGGAAAAAGAAATCAGTGACGAACCTATTGAAGATATTGAAATGGTTCGAGTAACGGGGATGGAAATATCTCAAAAACAGGTGGCACTCGTGTTAGATGATCCTGAGGCTTCCAGTTTCCAACTCCATGCAGAAATAAAGCCTTTCAATGCTAGTAATCCATATGTAAAATGGACAACAAGCGATGGTGGAGTGGCAAGCGTCGACCAAAATGGATTGGTTACTGCTACTGGTTTGGGGACAACCCAAGTTACTGCAACAACATATGATGGTGAATTTGTTGGAACGGTTGATGTAACCGTTAGTGATGAAGCATTGACTTATTCACTAAAACTCGTTTCTTCTGAAGGTGGAAGTATTTCGGTTGGTTCGGAAGGAAATTATGAAAGCGGCGCAGTCATCCATCTTACTGCAAAACCTGATGCTGGCTATCGCTTTAAAAACTGGTCGACCTCAGATGGAGGAGCGTTTGAGAACGCAGCTAGTTTAGAAACTACTTTCACGATGCCTTCAAATTCAACGACTGTCACAGCGAATTTTGAACTTGAAAGCAACGACGATGGAGAAGGAAAAGACCCTACAGACCCTGAAGAACCAGGCGAAGACGAGGGAACAGATCCACAGGGGCCAAATGATCCTGAAGGAAATGATCCAAATCCATCCAATGATGAAACTAAAAACGGAGAAAAAATCGAAACACCAAAAGATAAACTTTCTCCAGAGAAATCAGGGGATGCTGGAAACGCTAAAGACAAAGCAACAGGTGGAGAAAAATCTAATAAACTACCAATCACAGCAACAAATACCTACTCCATCCTTCTAGCTGGCTTACTGCTCCTATTACTAGGCACCGTGTTTTACCTAGTTAACAGAAGATTGAAAGCTTAGGGACAGAGGGACAGGTCCCTCGTCCCAGGGAAAATATTGTATTCTAGTTAAATGAACCGGAGAGCATGAGAATTATCATGCTCTTCGGTTTTTTTGGGACAGGGGGACAGGTCCCTTGTCCCAGGAAAAATTCTGTAATCCAGTGGTACTACAAATGTTTCCAAAACCCAAGGTAGAGCTTTTTTATTTATCGACTAGAATACTGTATGATAAGGGGTGGAGGTTAGATAAAAGATGAGCAAAAATAAAGGTGGACTATTTAAAGCAATCCGAATCGTCATCCTCGGCTTCTTATTCATAAGAGAATTAATTACATACAAAATAAAAAAGGGAAAGTAGGGACAGAGGGACAGGTCCCTTGTCCCAGCTATTTTAAATGTCGTAAGTTTATTTGCTTATTGGAACAACCAGGAAGTTGTTAATCAACTTTGTAAAAGGGCACTATTGTGTTAACTGTCACTGGATTTTACCAACATCCCCACCCATGACCTTATTTTACAGCGATTGTCACTAGTACCGTTTGCTAAGTGGAAATCTAGAGTCTAATCCCCTCGTATTTTGACCGAGGAATTGGACGGCTGACCTTCAAAATCGCCCCCCTCGTCTACCCATTTTCATTGTACTCAAGATCACCATTAGGTCTGTAGAATTAGTGTCTTTTTCAATTTCAACGTTTTCTTTGTCATCACTAGCAACTTCCTCGGCTTTTTTCAACGCCGCAGCCACACGTGCATAAGAGCAATTACATATTTATCTTCTGTTGTTATATCCGTTTGAAACTTTAAATCCAGTACCCTTCCATCGTCTTCGAGTTTCGCAAAATCATAATTCTTGAATCATGCACTGAAATTCCTGCACCCACGTGCTATTTGTGCAGGAGTTTTGGAGGGATTGTCGAATTACATTTTTATATGGTATAGGATAGGGTGATCGAAGCGTGTTTAAGGCCAAAGATTGGAAGAAAAAGAGCTTGCGAATTTTATTTTTACTTACTATTTATTTTGCATATGAATACCAAAAGCCAATAATGACAACAGAGAAAGCCACAGATTATGCAGCTTTGTGCTTGTTTGTTCCACCAAAAAGATTGGGAATAGAATCCAAGGAAATGAATTGGCCCTATATTGAAGCAGAGAAACTTTCCATTGATCAAAAGAACGGTTTTTTTAATCAAATAACGAATAAACGCGAGTTCAATATAACTCTGATAACTAAAAATGGAGAAGAACTAATGGTTAAGCTTGACGCGTATAGTGGAGATTGCCTTGAGGTGACTGGACCATTAAATGAATAGGGTGGACTACTGCTTATTGTGCGAGGATAAATAAGAAAAGTAAGGTTGATAGGATTAACCCAGAATTATGAAACTAATGAACAAAAAATTGATTGAAAAGAACGAGGAGGGTTTCCCGCATCTCTTTACGGGTTATATAAACGGGAATAAAAGGAGGGCAGTTGATAGGAAACAAGTGGTATTACTTCTATAGTGGCGGTCAAATGGCAGCCAATACTACTATAAATGGCTATAAATTCAATGCAAATGGAGCTTGGATTAACTAGATTGGGACAGAGGGACAGGTCCCTTGTCCCTGTAAAAATATGGTGGGACGAGGAACCTGTCCCCTTGTCCCAGGTATTTCCTAAACTACCAATTTAGTTTATACTATTAGATATAGTTAAAAATACCTATTTTTATGGCAAACTACTTGAAAGAGTAGGACGCAAAGCTAGAGGGGCTACTTCGGATTTTAGAATTGCCAGCCAGTTGCAAGCTAAGAATTGTGATGCCCTTTTTAGGGTGTTTTTTTTTTGCAGGTGAATAGGTGAAAAATGATGAAAAAAGAGAGGGAATAATTTAATGTTAGAACCAGTTGAAATCAAACCAACAAGTAAAAAGGTGTTAACACTACTTTTTACTATATTTTTAATAGGAGCTTTCCAATTCATGAGTCCTATAACGAAAGCAGAGGTACAAGGTACGACTCCAATCAACGAGGAGTTTGAATGGGTAGATAATGGAGATAACACGGTTACGATTACGAGATACATAGGGACTGACACAAATGTCAACATACCAAATGAAATTGATGGCAAAGCAGTTGTTGAAATCGATGATTTTGCATTTAATGGGTTTCTTAATGGGGTTAAAATCACGAATGTATATATTCCTAGTAATGTAAAAAGCCTCGGGCAAGCAGTTTTTACTAGAAACGTTTTAGAATCTATTGAGGTAGATCCTGATAATCTCTACTTTAAGGACATTGATGGAAAAGGTTTATATTCGAAGGATGGAAAAGTATTAATTCAAGGTACAATGTCTGGCCAAATTAATGAGGGAACGGAAATGATCGGTGATCAAGCATTATTAGGTATGGTCTTAACCAATATAAAGCTTCCTAGTACCATAAAATATATTGGAAAAGCAGCCTTTTATGATAACGAAATTTCAGAATTAATAATTGGAAGTAACATAAGCTTTAGTCCTACTAATTCTTTTGCATCTGTAGCGTTTGGGAAAAACCCACTCCAAACCATTAAGGTAGATACAGATCATCCAAACTTTAAAGATATCGATGGAAAAGGAATGTATACCAAAGATGGTAAACAATTAATTATTGGTACAGCTTCTGGTGAAGTTGCAGAAGGAACAGAATCAATACGTTACGATGCATTTATTTCTACAAAAGGATTAACAAAGTTAGTTATTCCAAGCAGTGTTAATAAGATTGATGATTATCTATTTAGACACGGTACTCTACATGAGGTGGTTATTCAAGGGAAGGATACAATTATTAATCTTTTTGAATTCGGTGGCTCTGGAATTCTAATCCATGAGAATTCTCAACCAATAAACAAAAATATAACAATTTATAGCCATGCCTCATCAGGTGCAAAGGAATATGCAGATCAATATGGTATGAATTTTGCTTTGATTGAAAATGGATGGGAGTTGAAAAACGGTCAGTGGGTTTATTATGAAGACGGAATACAACAAACTGGTTGGATTCTGGACGGTAGCACTTGGTATTACTTGGGAACCGATGGTTTTATGAAAACGGGTTGGTTGCTGGAAAATGGTTCTTGGTATTACCTTAATAGTAGTGGTGCGATGATGACTAATTGGCAAAAAGTAAATAATATCTGGTATTACTTTAATAATAGTGGCTCAATGGCAACAGGATGGTTCAATGACGGTGGCACATGGTACTACTTTAACAGTGGCGGTGCGATGA
>NZ_JBALOP010000009.1:0-3389 GCF_036962685.1 Bacillus sp. JJ1566
TCTGCTGAATAAAGTTAAACATCAGACAGTCTTACTAATTATAGTGAAAACCATTAAAAATTGTCAACCTTATTTGAAATACTATATTTTGGATAGCAAATCTTCATTTAGAAAAAAGGAAGTTAAGATCTACAACTGTTCCTCTAAAATTTACTCATAATCAAAATTTTACATCTCATTTTTTGGTTGTGGACAACTTTTATCGACATTTTTTTTAATCCACAACATTTATCGACAAGTTTTACACATCATCTTGTGTTGTGGATAATTATTTTCCACAAGGTATAGATTATGTGGATAAGTTTTCAAAAACCATTGATTATCTAGTCATTATCTGATATTATAGTTTTGTTTTCACTCGTAATAAGTTACTCATAATTTTTAATTATCCACAGAATGTGGATATCATGTGGATAGATTTTTTCACATTGTGAATGGATACTTGTCCACAATCAGTGGATTATGTCGAAAAGATGTTTTTCTACTATATTATATAGTTATTCACAAAATACTAAGAATGTATATTTATAAAACCTTATTCATTTCAAACAAAGTGACTGCATAAAGACTTATTTTTATACATTTGATGAATCATACTTTATAGAATTAAGTTCAAAGGAGGGATATTGTTGGAGAATATTGCAGATTTATGGGCAAAAGCACTCCAGGAGATTGAGAAAAAATTAAGCAAACCTAGCTTTGAAACATGGCTGAAATCAACAAAAGCACATGCCCTGCAAAAAGATACACTTATTATTACAGCTCCTAATGAGTTTGCTAGAGATTGGCTAGAATCTAGATATCTGCATCTTATTGCTGAAGTGATTTATGATTTAACCGGTGCAGAACTCGGAATCAAATTTATTATTCCTCAAAACCAACTGGATGAAGAATTCGAATTGAAAACACCAGAGAAAAAAGCTACGAAACAAGATGAACCAGCTGAACACTCTCAAAACATGCTAAATCAAAAATATACTTTCGATACCTTTGTAATTGGATCCGGGAATCGCTTTGCACATGCTGCGTCCTTAGCCGTTGCAGAAGCACCAGCTAAAGCCTATAACCCACTCTTTTTATATGGTGGTGTTGGATTAGGTAAAACTCATTTAATGCATTCGATTGGCCATTATGTCCAGGAACATAATCCGAATGCAAAAGTGGTCTATCTCTCATCAGAGAAATTTACTAATGAATTCATTAACTCTATTCGGGATAACAAAGCTGTTGAATTTCGAAATAAATACCGAAATGTCGACATCTTACTTATAGATGATATTCAATTTTTAGCTGGAAAAGAATCAACTCAAGAAGAATTTTTCCATACATTTAATACCTTACATGAGGAAAGTAAGCAAATTGTCATTTCGAGTGACAGACCGCCGAAGGAGATTCCAACCTTAGAGGACAGGCTTCGTTCCCGTTTCGAGTGGGGATTGATTACTGATATTACCCCTCCAGATCTTGAAACAAGAATTGCCATTTTACGCAAAAAAGCTAAGGCAGAGGGACTCGACATACCAAATGAAGTCATGCTATATATCGCGAACCAAATCAACACGAATATTCGTGAGCTTGAGGGTGCGCTTATTCGTATCGTTGCCTATTCATCTTTAATAAATAAGGACATAAATGCGGACCTTGCTGCAGAAGCTTTAAAGGATATCATTCCAAGTTCAAGACCAAAAGTGATTACTATTTTTGAGATCCAAAAGACTGTTGGTCAGCATTATAGTATAAAACTTGAGGATTTTAAGGCGAAAAAACGTACAAAATCGATTGCCTTTCCTCGCCAAATAGCAATGTATCTTTCAAGGGAAATGACCGATAATTCACTGCCTAAAATTGGAGAGGAATTCGGTGGGCGTGACCATACAACAGTTATTCATGCTCATGAGAAAATCTCAAACCTTTTAAAAACAGACACTCAATTACAAAAACAAATAACTGAAATCATCACCCAATTAAAGGGCTAAGAGAGAAAATAAGCTTCATCTCTTATTTTGGACAAGTACTTGTAACGTGAATACTGTGAATAACTTCTCTGTTGTTGCGCACAGTCTGTCCACATGTGGATAGGCTGTTTTGATTTGCTTTATTCAAGTTATCCACATACTCACAGGGCCTACTAGTACTTCTACGATCTTTTCTTTAAAAAAAATAAATATATATAACTTACAAATGTATTCGTATGAAATCAAAAATAGAACTATTTTTAGGAGGATTTTTGATGAAATTTATCATTCAAAGAGACTATCTTGTTCGAAGTGTTCAAGATGTAATGAAAGCTGTATCTTCAAGAACAACCATTCCAATCTTAACCGGAATCAAAATTGTAGTATCAAATGAAGGGGTAACTCTTACAGGTAGTGATTCTGATGTTTCAATTGAATCCTTTATTCCTACAGAAGAAGCTGGCGATGAAATTGTTGAAATTAAAGAAACAGGAAGCATAGTATTACAGGCTCGTTTCTTTAGTGAAATTGTTAAAAAGCTTCCTAAAGATACTGTTGAAATCGAAGTTCATTCAAATCTACTAACGATTATTCGATCTGGAAAAGCTGAATTTAATTTAAATGGTCTGGATGCGGATGAATATCCACATTTACCGCAAATTGATGGTAATCATGGATTTAAAATCCCTGGAGATTTACTAAAAAATATGATTCGTCAAACGGTATTTGCCGTTTCAACCTCTGAAACTCGCCCTATTTTAACAGGTGTAAACTGGAAGGTTGAAAATAATACACTACAATGTATTGCGACAGACAGTCACCGGCTCGCGATGAGAACAGCAACTATCGAAACAGAGACTGGTGAAGTGATTAGTGCTGTCATCCCAGGTAAAAGCTTAAATGAATTAAGTAAAATTTTAGATGATACAACTGATTTGGTAGATATCGTCATAACGGAGAACCAGGTACTATTTAAAACAAAACATTTATTATTCTTCTCTCGTTTATTAGATGGCAGCTATCCAGATACATCTAGATTGATTCCTACTGAAAGTAAAACGGAGATTGTTTTAGCGACGAAGGAATTTTTACAATCCATCGATCGCGCTTCCCTTCTTGCAAGAGAAGCAAATAATAATGTTGTGAAGTTTACAACTTTACCTGACGGAGTTGTCGAAATTTCGTCCACCTCCCCTGAAATTGGAAAAGTTAATGAGGAAATACAAAGTAAATCAATTGAAGGTGAAGAATTAAAGATTTCTTTTAGTGCAAAATATATGATGGATGCATTAAAAGCGTTAGAAAGCTCTGAAATTCGAATTAGCTTTACAGGTGCAATGAGACCATTCTTTATAAAAGCACTTGATGACGATACAGTCTTTCACTTAATTCTTCCAGTGCGCACTTACTAAATTGACCAAAGACTAAGAACGC
>NZ_JBALOP010000009.1:3424-5061 GCF_036962685.1 Bacillus sp. JJ1566
ACCTCGTGTGGGCCAAAAACGAACTACTAGGCCGAAAAAACCTAGTAGTTTTCTTTTCTAGTTGTGATTTCTTTAGTAAAATAAAAGAAAGAAGGCGAAAAAATGGCAAAGGAAATAGAAATTTCAACAGACTTTATCACATTAGGACAGTTTTTAAAGCTTGCGGATGTCATCCAATCGGGCGGAATGGCAAAGTGGTTTCTTAGTGAACATGAAGTCTACGTAAATGGAGAGCTAGAAAATCGCCGTGGAAAAAAGCTAGTAGAAAAGGATGTAGTTGACATTCCTGGCTTTGGAACGTTTGTCATATCAAATGCTTAAGCAGTGGGGGATCTGCCCCTCTCGCTTGTACGCAAAGGGTGAATCCATTTGTTCATAGAAGAAATAGAACTAACGAATTATCGAAACTATGAAAAACTATCCATACAATTTGAAGATAAAGTCAATGTCATCTTAGGTGAAAATGCCCAGGGCAAAACAAATGTGATGGAATCCATTTATGTTTTAGCGATGGCAAAATCACATCGTACCTCAAATGATAAAGAATTGATTCGCTGGGATGAAGAATATGCTAAAATAGAGGGTAGGGTTCAAAAAAGGAACGGCCCCCTTTCCATGCAGCTTGTAATCTCTAAGAAGGGTAAAAAAGCGAAAAGCAACCATTTAGAGCAGCAAAAGCTGAGCCAGTATGTTGGAAATATGAACGTGGTCATGTTTGCCCCGGAGGATTTAAATCTTGTCAAGGGAAGTCCACAGGTGAGAAGACGGTTTATTGATATGGAAATTGGTCAAGTATCCGCTGTTTATTTACATGACTTAAGTCAGTACCAAAAAATTCTCCATCAACGAAATCACTATTTAAAACAGCTTCAAACTAAAAAGCAACACGATCAAACCATGCTTGATGTATTAACCTCACAATTAATTCAAGCAACTGCTAAAATTGTAAAAAAAAGGGTTGAATTTCTCATCTTATTACAGAAATGGGCTGAACCCATCCATTACGGAATCAGTAGAGGGCTCGAAACACTTCAAATTGAATATAAACCGTCTATTGAGGTATTAGAAACCGCTGATTTGTCGAAAATGGTAGATGTATACGACGAAAAATTTGCTAAAATAAGAGAGAGGGAAATTGAAAGAGGCGTTACATTAGCGGGGCCCCATCGGGATGACCTTGCATTTTTTGTGAATGGCAAGGATGTTCAAACCTTTGGTTCCCAAGGTCAGCAACGCACAACAGCCCTATCGTTGAAGCTAGCAGAAATAGAATTAATTCACTCCGAAATTGGGGAATACCCAATTCTATTATTAGATGATGTTCTTTCGGAACTGGATGATTTTAGACAGTCCCATTTATTAAATACAATTCAAGGCAAAGTGCAAACCTTTGTCACAACAACAAGCGTAGAGGGAATCAATCATGAAACATTGAATCAGGCCGCAACTTACGCCGTGTCTGCAGGAGTCATAACAAAGCTTAAATGAGGTGATGAAGTTTGTTCATACATTTGGGAGACAATGTAATGGTTCGTTCATCAGATGTCATTACGATATTAGATCGACAGCTTTTAAAATCCTCCTCTATCGTTAATGAATTTTTAGAAGTACAAAAAGACAGAGTGGTAGAATTGTCT
>NZ_JBALOP010000009.1:5209-7286 GCF_036962685.1 Bacillus sp. JJ1566
GCGCCTTGCGCTTTTCTTAATATAAAGTGTAGGTGATATTGGTGGCAATGGAAGAAAAAGAATTGCAACAACAAGAATATGATGAGAGTCAAATCGAGGTTTTAGAAGGTTTAGAAGCCGTAAGAAAACGCCCTGGTATGTATATTGGTACAACATCTGGAAAAGGATTGCACCATTTAGTATGGGAAATCGTAGATAATAGTATTGACGAAGCGTTAGCGGGCTATTGTGATGAGATAAATGTCATCATTGAAGAAGATAATAGTATTACCGTAAAGGACAATGGACGTGGGATTCCGGTCGGGATACAAGAAAAAATGGGACGCCCAGCTGTAGAAGTCATTATGACTGTACTTCATGCTGGTGGGAAATTTGACGGCGGCGGTTACAAGGTTTCTGGTGGACTACACGGAGTTGGTGCATCTGTTGTTAACGCCCTATCCACAAGCTTAGAGGTATATGTACACCGTGATGGTAAAATCCACTATATTGCATTTGAACGTGGTCATGTAGTAACTGAGTTAAAAGTTGTTGGAGAAACGGATTATTCTGGTACTACAACACATTTTAAGCCAGATGGTGAAATTTTTACTGAAACACTAGAGTATGATTTTGATACACTTGCAACTCGTCTTCGTGAGCTTGCCTTCTTAACAAGAGGTGTAAAAATCACAATCGAAGATAAGCGTGAAGAAAACAAACGTAAGGAATACCATTACGAAGGTGGAATTAAGTCATACGTTGAACACCTTAACCGTACAAAAGAAGTGGTTCATGAAGAACCAGTGTTTGTTGAAGGTGAAAAGGAAGGGATTGCAATTGAGATCGCCCTCCAATATAACGATAGCTATACAAGTAATATTTATTCGTTCGCTAACAACATTCACACCTATGAAGGTGGAACACACGAATCTGGATTTAAAACAGCGTTAACGCGGATTATCAATGACTATGCACGTAAAAATAATATATTTAAAGAAAATGATGCCAACTTAATGGGTGATGATGTTCGTGAAGGACTAACAGCTATCATCTCTATTAAGCACCCAGACCCACAATTCGAGGGGCAAACAAAAACAAAGCTCGGAAACAGTGAAGCAAGAACGATAACTGAATCTGTGTTTTCTGAGAAGTTTGAAGCATTTTTATTAGAAAATCCTTCAGTTGCCAGGAAGATTGTCGAAAAAGGAACCATGGCTGCAAGAGCACGAATGGCCGCGAAAAAAGCCCGTGAATTAACAAGAAGGAAAAGTGCGTTAGAGATTTCGAGCCTACCAGGAAAGCTTGCTGATTGTTCATCTAAGGACCCTTCCATTAGTGAGCTTTATATCGTTGAGGGTGACTCAGCGGGTGGATCTGCAAAGCAAGGTCGTGATCGTCACTTCCAAGCAATCCTGCCACTAAGAGGGAAAATTCTTAACGTTGAAAAGGCAAGACTCGATAGAATTTTATCCAATAATGAAGTACGTTCTATGATCACAGCATTAGGAACAGGTATTGGAGAAGATTTTGATATTTCCAAGGCTCGTTATCACAAAGTTGTCATCATGACCGATGCTGACGTTGATGGTGCGCATATTCGGACTTTATTATTGACGTTCTTCTATCGCTTTATGCGTCAGATTATTGAACATGGATATATCTATATAGCGCAACCACCTTTATATAAAATTCAACAAGGAAAACGTGTTGAATATGCGTACGATGACCGTGAGCTTGAAAAGTATTTAGCAGAAATGCCAAGTAATCCAAAGCCGGGCATCCAGCGCTACAAAGGTCTTGGAGAAATGAATCCTGAGCAACTTTGGGAAACGACTATGGACCCAAGTAACCGTGCTATGCTACAGGTTAAGCTTCAGGATGCAATCGATGCGGATGAAACCTTTGAAATGCTCATGGGTGATAAGGTTGAACCTAGGCGTAATTTCATTGAAGAGAATGCACAATACGTGAAAAACTTAGACGTATAACGATTTAATGCAGGATAGTGTTGTTACTATCCTGTGTTTTGGTTACATAATTGAATGGGTTAAAATTAAGAATCCGGATTTATCCCGTATTAACTGGCAGTAAGACC
>NZ_JBALOP010000009.1:7366-11258 GCF_036962685.1 Bacillus sp. JJ1566
AATGAAGTTTCACTTTATTTTATACCCTTGATAAGGGAGGTTCTTTTTATGTCTGAAAGTCAAAATTCAAATATTCATGAGATCAATATAAGCCAAGAGATGAAAACATCGTTTTTGGACTATGCGATGAGTGTAATTGTGTCACGTGCCCTACCAGATGTTCGTGATGGTTTAAAGCCGGTTCACCGCAGGATTTTATATGCAATGAATGACTTAGGTATGACGTCTGATAAAGCATATAAGAAATCAGCGCGTATCGTAGGTGAAGTAATTGGTAAATACCACCCACATGGTGACTCTGCCGTTTACGATACAATGGTTCGTATGGCACAGAATTTTAACTACCGTTATATGCTAGTTGATGGCCATGGAAACTTTGGTTCTGTCGATGGCGATGCAGCAGCAGCAATGCGTTATACGGAAGCACGTATGTCAAAAATCTCAATGGAGCTTTTGCGCGATATTAATAAAGACACCATTGATTATCAGGATAACTACGATGGTTCAGAAAGAGAACCTGCTGTTCTCCCTGCCCGGTTCCCTAATCTATTAGTAAATGGATCTGCAGGTATTGCTGTAGGTATGGCAACGAATGTCCCACCGCACCAATTAGGCGAAGTTATTGATGGTGTTCTAGCAATCAGTCAGGACCCTGAGATGACGATAGCGGAGTTAATGGATATTATTCCTGGCCCAGACTTCCCTACTGCTGGTCATATTCTTGGTAGAAGCGGGATTAGAAAAGCCTATGAAACTGGAAAAGGATCCATTACTCTACGTGCGAAAGTTGAAATTGAACAAATGAAAAATGGTAAGGAAGTTATTCTTGTTACAGAACTTCCATACCAAGTTAACAAAGCAAAATTAATTGAAAAAATTGCCGAATTAGTTCGCGATAAAAAAATTGACGGCATAACTGACCTTCGTGACGAATCAGACCGAAACGGTATGAGAATTGTGATGGAAGTTAGAAGAGATGCTAATGCGAATGTCCTTTTAAATAATTTATATAAACATACTGCATTGCAAACTACGTTTGGAATCAACATGCTTGCCCTTGTGGACGGGCATCCAAGAGTCCTAAACTTAAAACAATGCTTACAATATTACTTAGACCATCAAGTCGTTGTAATTAAACGTAGAACAGCGTTTGAACTTCGAAAAGCTGAAGCAAGAGCTCATATTTTAGAAGGTTTACGGATTGCGTTAGATCACATTGATGAAATAATAACGCTAATTCGCGGCTCTCAAAATACAGATATTGCGCGCGAAGGCTTAATGACAAGATTTAATCTATCCGAAAAACAAGCTCAAGCGATTTTAGATATGCGTTTGCAGCGTTTAACAGGATTAGAACGCGACAAGATTGAGGGAGAATACCAAGAGCTTGTAGCACTAATTGCAGAATTAAAAGCAATTCTAGCAGACGAAGAAAAAGTACTTGAAATCATTCGCGAAGAGCTACTAGAAATTAAAGATCGTTTTAACGATACAAGACGTACTGAAATTCTATCCGGCGGACTTGAAATGATTGAAGACGAAGATTTGATCCCAAGAGAGAACATCATCCTTACTCTTACAAACAAAGGGTATATAAAGCGTCTTCCAGTCTCAACATACCGTAGCCAAAAACGTGGTGGTCGAGGAATTCAAGGAATGGGTACAAATGAAGATGACTTTGTTGAACAGCTTTTATCAACATCAACCCATGATACGATACTCTTCTTCACAAATAAAGGAAAAGTCTATCGTCTAAAAGGTTATGAAATTCCTGAATTTAGTAGAACAGCTAAAGGAATTCCGATCATCAACCTACTAGAAATTGATAAAGAAGAATGGATCAATGCGATTATTCCTGTATCTGAGCTTGTAGATGATTGGTTCTTATTCTTTACGACGAGAAAAGGTATTTCAAAACGAACTCCACTATCATCCTTTGCAAATATTCGTAAAGGTGGTTTAATCGCGGTTGGACTACATGAAGGTGACGAACTTATCTCTGTTCGACTAACAGATGGATCAAAGGATATTATCATTGGAACAAAGGATGGCATGCTTATTCGCTTCCCTGAGTCTGATGTAAGATCCATGGGCCGTACGGCTGCAGGGGTTAAAGGAATTAACCTATCTGAAGGCGACGAAGTAGTAGGAATGGAAATTCTGGAAGATAACCTAGATGTCCTAATCGTCACTGAACATGGCTATGGAAAACGTACTCCAGCAAGCGAATACCGAATCCAAAGCCGTGGTGGTAAGGGGCTCAAGACAGTTAATATTACAGACAAGAATGGTAAAGTTATTGCCGTTAAAGCTGTAACAGTGGAAAATGATCTCATGCTTATTACTGCTGATGGTGTCCTAATTAGAATGTCAATTAACGATATCTCACAAATTGGCCGTACAACTCAAGGGGTTAAGCTTATCCGTTTAGATGAAAATGGACATGTAGCTACAGTTGCGGTCGTTGAGAAGGAAGAAGAAGTAGAAGAAGACCATGAGGTTGATTCTGATGAAGCAGGAAATGAAGTAGTTGAAGAAACAGTAACTGAAGAAACAATAATTGAAGACCAACCCGATACAGAAGGCGAGACTGAATAAACTTCCTTAAAAGAGAAATGCTGCAGTGCAGTATTTCTCTTTTTTTGTTAAAATGATTCTAGTATATGAATGAAAGATGAGGGCGGAAAAATATGCGCGTGAGGATAAGCCAGCTACAAGAAGGATGTATTCTAACAAATGACATCTTTTCCTTAACGAATAAACCAATCATTCCTAAAAAAACAGTTTTAACAGGCGAACATATTCAAGTTCTTCAACTATTTTTAGTAAAAGATGTGCAGGTTGAAGCATTTTTAATCAATGGCGAACCCTTCACCCCTACTGAGCAAGTAGAGGAAATTAAAGTTGTGGAAAAAGAAAACTCAATTGTGGAGGATTATCTCAAATCTGTAAAGGAATACAAGCAATTATTTCAGAGCTGGCAGGCTGGTGCGCTAGTCGAGATCTCCAAAGTGCGTCAAATTATCCTCCCCCTATTTAAAGGTATACTTGAACAACCTAAAGAACTCTTCTCTTTACACAGATATACAAATCGAGAAGACTATATATACCATCACTCTGTCATGTTAGGCTTGCTCTCAGGATTTTTGGGGAAAAAGCTAAAATATAATGATGCTGATTGCAATCATCTAGCAATATCAGGACTACTAAGTGATTGTGGTATGTCTAAAATAGACCCAAAAATTCTTTTAAAGACCACATCACTAACTTTAGCTGAATACAATGAAGTAAAAAAACACCCATTATACAGCTACAGAATGATTGAAAAGATACCACTTATAAAAGACAGCGTAAAATTAGCAGTATTCCAACATCATGAAAGAATGGATGGAACGGGCTATGTACTAGGGGTGACCGGGGAAAGACTACATCAATTTAGCAAAATCGTTGCAGTTGCTGATGTGTACTCGGCGATGACCCTAGAAAGACCCTATAGCAATCGCCAATCCCCTTTCAGGGCCCTAGAGGAAATCAGACGGGAATCGTTTGGAAAATTTGATATGAAAGTAGTAGAGGCCCTAACTAATGGGGTTGGAAACATTTCAATTGGAACAAAAATAAAACTCTCAAATGGTCAATCTGGGGAAATTGTATTTATTGATAAATCTCAACCAACAAGACCATTACTTAAAATCAGCGAAAATGAATTTTTAGATTTAAAAAACTTCCGAGAACTTTTTATAGAAGAGATTATTTAAACACCTCCAACTACAGAGGTGTTATTTTTGTAAGAAGTGAATGTGAAAATAATTGTAAAACAAATACTTGATTCTTGGGCTAATTCCGACTATACTTTTAAAGTTGTATCTGAAGCAAATTATTATTTTAAAAA
>NZ_JBALOP010000010.1:0-33129 GCF_036962685.1 Bacillus sp. JJ1566
TCGATAAAAAATTTCATTTCTTTTCCCTCCAGTAACTTTATTTATCACAGATATTTTTAGCACATTTGACTCGCCTATTCGCGTAGGCGGGTCAAATGCAGTTAGTAAAAACTACTATATTACAGAACTTCTTTAAAGTTCTTAACAACATTCTCTACTGTAAAGCCATATTCAGCTAAAAGTTTGTCTGCTGGTGCAGATGCTCCAAATGTGTTAACTGCAAGTACTTTACCTTGGTCACCAACGAATTCTTTCCATCCTAGTGGCGATGCCATTTCGATTCCAAGACGAGCTTTCACAGCTTTTGGAAGAACACTTTCTTTGTACTCAGCTGATTGCTTTTCGAAACGATCCCAGCTTGGCATACTTACGACTGATACGAAGATGCCTTCTTTTTCAAGCTCTTGTTGTGCTGCAACTGCTAATGAAACTTCAGAACCTGTTGCAAGTAATAGACCCGCAACTTCTCCTTTTGCTTCAGAAACAACGTAAGCACCTTTTTTAACACCTTCATATACAGCTTCTTGATCAAGTTCTAAAGTTGGTAGACCTTGACGAGTTAGCACAAGTGCTGTTGGTGTATCAGTACTTTCAATTGCTAAGCGCCATGCTGCTGCAGTTTCTTTTGCCTCAGCCGGACGAAGAATTGATAGGCCTGGCATTGCACGTAATGCCGCTAATTGCTCAACAGGCTCATGTGTTGGGCCGTCTTCACCAACTGCGATAGAATCATGTGTAAATACATATGTTACTGGTAGCTTCATTAAAGCTGCTAAACGAATTGCTGGACGTAGGTAATCAGAGAATACGAAGAATGTTGCTCCGAATACTTTTACGCCGCCATGAAGTGCCATACCATTGATTGCAGCACCCATTGCAAATTCTCTTACTCCGAACCAGATGTTACGAGCAGCAAAGCTGTCGATTGCATAGTTCTTTTCAGATGTGATTAGAGTTTTATTTGAGCCCGCTAAGTCTGCTGAACCACCGATTAATTGTGGAATTGCAGTAGCAGCGGCATTTAATGCTTTACCTGAAGCATCACGAGTTGCAAGTGAAGTTCCAGCTTCAAAAGTTGGAAGTGAAGCTTCCCAATTTTCAGGTAGCTCGCCATTTAATGCCATTTCAAATTGCTTCGCTAATTCAGGGTATTCTTTTTTATATTCTGCAAATACTTCATTCCATACACTTTCTTTTTGCTTACCAGCTTCTACAAATTGGCTGTAGTGCTCTCTTACTTCTTCTGGAACGAAGAATGGCTCTTCATAATTCCAGCCATATGCTTCCTTCGTTAAAGCAACTTCGTCTTTACCAAGTGGAGCTCCGTGTGATGCAGATTTTCCACCTTTATTTGGAGAACCGAAACCGATTGTTGTTTTGATTTCAATTAAAGTTGGACGGTTTAAATCCGCTTTTGCTTCTTGTAAAGCTTTTTGGATTTCATCCATATCATTTCCATTTTCAACACGGATTACTTGCCATCCATATGCTTTAAACCGATCTTCAACACTTTCTGAGAACGAAAGGTTTAAATCACCATCAAGTGAAATGTCGTTTGAATCGTACATTACGATAAGACGACCTAATTTTAAATGACCAGCAAGTGAAGCTGCTTCTGCAGAAACACCTTCCATTAAGTCTCCGTCACCACATAGTGCATATGTAAAGTGGTTAACTAAATCGTAGTTCTCTTTATTGTAAGTTTCAGCAAGATGTCTTTCAGCCATTGCCATACCAACAGACATAGCAATACCTTGTCCTAGTGGACCTGTAGTTGCTTCAACACCAGAAGTATGTCCAAACTCAGGATGTCCTGGAGTTCGGCTTCCCCATTGGCGGAAAGCTTTCAAGTCTTCCATTGTCACATCATAACCAAATAAATGTAATAAACTATATAAAAGCATGGAACCATGTCCAGCAGATAAAACAAAGCGATCGCGGTTGAACCAGTTTGGATTAGCAGGGTTGTGATTCATTTCTTTTGCCCATAGAGTGTAAGCCATTGGGGCAGCACCCATTGGTAAACCTGGGTGTCCAGAATTTGCTTTCTCTATTGCATCAATAGAAAGTGTTCGAATTGTGTTAATTGCTAACAAATCAAGTTCTTTATCATTTAAAGCCGTTTTCATTTTTACCACACTCCTAGACTATTAAAATAGTAATTCTATATTGTTATACCCTACCTAAAAAATCCCATCTTTTCAATATTAAAAATAAGATGTATAATTAATTCGTTCACTAAACAAATTATAACCATTAATAATGTACCACCCTTATCTTTATTCGTCAATTATCTAATCTGAACAATTATTTTAGTACATTTTTTGAAAGCGCCGTCAAAAACAATTGCACATATTGCATATAATAATGTGTAACTTAAGGATGAAATCTTCTTTTAAAAGGTGAATGAATTGTAATTACTAGCAAATGGGGGATTTATATGATTACCGGAGATGCAGCATATATAAAAAAGATAAATCGCTCGCTTATTTTAGAGAAAATAGTAGAAGAAGGTATGATTTCACGGGCTGACATTTCCAAAGCTACAGCACTTACAAGGGCGACAGTCTCTGCACAGGTTGCTGACTTGTTGGATGAAGGCTTAATCATCGAGACACAGCTTGAACACACTAGTGTTGGGAGAAAACCCATTATGCTTTCATTAAATGCGAATGCAGGCTATGCGCTTGGAATAGATGTGGACTATGAGCAAATTTCTTTTACCATATCAAACTTGCTCGGGGTCCCTGTTTCCGAAAAAACAGTGGATTGCAAAAGGCTAGACTATGACTACATTCTCCAAATATTAATAGAACAAATTAAGCTATTTGATAAAGAGTTCGATGATAACCGCTACGGCATAATCGGTGTCGTGATTGCGATTCACGGTCTAGTTGGAAAAGATGAACAAATTCATTTCGTTCCCCGTTTCCTATGGCGATCTGTCGATTTGAAGGCAGACCTTGAAAAAGCGTGCGGACTCAACATTCAAATTGAAAATAACGCGAATCTGTCCGCTTTTGCCGAACGAGTCTTTCACCATCATGAAACGAACAGCCTTCTATGTACAACGATCCATTCTGGAATCGGACTTGGAATGATAGTAGACAATCATTTTTTCAGAGGGAATGATGGCTTCGCGGGTGAAATTGGACATATGATTGTCGTTCCACACGGGAGACCTTGTCCATGTGGTAATAAAGGCTGCTGGGAACAATATGCCTCAGAATATGTCTTTCTAGAAATTATAAAAGCCGAAAAAGACCTTCCTTCTTTTACATATGATGATTTACAAAGACTGGTAGAGGAAGGCGACAAAGACATCAATGACCGACTTGAGCAATTTATTTACTACCTTTCGATTGGATTAAATAATATGATTAATATGTATAACCCGGATACAATCATTCTTGATGGTGAAATCCTTCGACTTTTTCCGGACACCATAAAAAAAATAGAAGATCATCTAACCTCTTCTATTAATCATTATCGTCAATTATCGGTTTCAACTTTCGGGAAGAAAGCTGTTCAAATGGGGGCCTGTGCCTTAGGGATTAAGCGCTTTTTAGGTGTACCAATGATCAATCTTACTTATGAAAATTCATAAAAGGAGCTTAACGGCTCCTTTTTACTTGTCGATAAAGCTAATTCTGGGATATCGGACCAATTTTTAAATATATCGGACAAAGATTGAAATATATCGGACAAAAAATGAATTATATCGACCCAAAACAAAAATATATCGGACAAACACAACTCTACGATCTTCATAAAAAAAAGCCTCAAAGGCTAACCTTTGAGACACAGCTTGTTTTTAACCAAACAATATGCCGACTTCCTTTTTAAGCTCCTCCAGCAATGGAAAAGTTGAGGCCTGACCTAAGCTCTCGACTACACTACGATAATACCACTCTTGTTTTTCCTTGCCACGGCTAAATCTCTGCCATACTTCCTCACCCTGTTTCTCGTAATCGTAGATAATCGACCGGATATTATGAAGCTTATCGGCACAGACAACCATCCGAGTATCCTCTGAAGCCGCTCGCAAAAATGAAATAGTATGCTCTTTTCTTGCTTCCCAAGGCAGAGATTTATCGGGCTCCGAACAACCGCTCACGAGTTCGGCTACCTCATCACCAAATCCGTCTCTTATATCTTCCAGAGTAATCTCTGTATCCTCTACCGTATCGTGCAGGATTCCTGCAGCCACAAGCGCATCACGTGCATTAATCTTCATTAAAATGTGACCGACACTAAGGGGATGTGTGATATATGGGATATTAGTTAGCTTTCGATATTGCCCGTCATGTGCTTTACTTGCCATAATAATTGCTTTTTCAATCATGTCCATTATTTAGCCTCCCCATAAAAACCACTAAAGTACCTTACTTAAAAATGCCTTTGTACGATCATGCTGAGGGTTTTCAAACAGTTCCTTAGGCTTGTTTTCCTCAACGATATAGCCATCGTCCATAAATAAGACGCGGTCACCAACTTCGCGGGCAAAGCCCATTTCGTGAGTTACGACGACCATGGTCATTCCCTCTCGGGCCAGCTGCTTCATAACCTCTAATACCTCTCCTACCATTTCGGGGTCTAGGGCAGAGGTCGGTTCATCAAACAACATAATTTTCGGCTCCATCGCGAGTGCTCTAGCAATCGCCACCCGCTGTTTTTGTCCACCTGATAATGAATCCGGATAGGCATCTGCTTTTTCAGCAAGTCCAACCTTTTTCAAAAGCTCCATCCCTTTATTATACGCTTTTTCATTGGTAACCTTCTTTACTTTCAACGGAGACAGTGTAATGTTTTCCATCACAGTTTTGTGAGGGAAAAGGTTAAACTGCTGGAACACCATTCCAACATCTGTTCGTATTTTGTTGATATTTGTTTTTTTATCCGTAATATCGGTTCCTTCAATATGGACATGTCCTTCATCAATTGACTCTAATAAATTTATGCAACGGAGAAAGGTTGATTTTCCAGAACCTGAAGGTCCAATCACAACTACAACCTCCTGGGGCCTGATATCGGCGGAAATCCCTTTGAGCACCTCGTTTTTCCCAAATGATTTCTTAATATTGTCTATTTTTATCATTCAGTTTTCAACCTCTTTTCTAGATAGTTTAATAGAATTGTTAATGTCAGGGTGAGAATTAAATAAATAAAGGCTGCCATTAAATAAGGCTCCCACACGCGGGCATGCTGGCCCATCATCATCCGACCCCAATGCATAATTTCAGGAGTTGCTACAACGGAAAGAAGTGATGAATCCTTTATTAAAATAACAAATTCATTCCCTAATGGAGGTATCATGCGTTTAAAGGCTTGAGGGATAATAACGTATCTCATTGATTGAGCATGTGTCATTCCCAAAGATCGTGCAGCTTCCATTTGTCCACGGTCAAGGGACTGAATACCCGCTCTGAAAATTTCCGCTATGTAAGCGGATGCATTTAATGTAAGTGCAATTACACCTGCAACAATTCCATTTGTCCCACCTAAAAATAATGGAACAACCCCGAAGTGAACTAAAAAGATTTGAACGAGGAGTGGTGTTCCGCGAAAAAACGTTACATAACAAACGAATGGAAACGCCAACCATTTATTTCGTATCATTTTTCCAAGGCCGATAAATAAGCCTAAGATTGTCCCGAGTAAAATACCCGCAATTGATAAACCTATGGTAACTAATGTTCCCTCCGCAAAATAGGGAAGGTAATCAATGATAATATCAAACTTAAAATCCATGCTGCGTCCCCCTGTATGATTTATCTTTCATTACAATAAAGGCAAAAATTGCGTAACACTTTGTTGCGTTACGCAATTCTCGTTCGTCTTATTTTGAAGCTTCTTGTTCTGCCTTAAGGGCTTCTAAATCTGGCTCAGCACCAAACCATTCTTTATAAATTTCTGTGTATTTTCCACTTTCAATAACAGCTTCAATTGCCTTATCAAAGTCAGCTTTTAAGTCGTCGCTGCCCTTAGGGAACATCATTCCGTAGAACTCAGCCTCAAACGTATCTTTGTCTCCAACAACCTTTAGCTTTTTGTCTGGATTTTGCGCTGCATAGTATTCGATAACACCGTTATCCGCCACAACTGCATCCGCGCCGCCACTTTCAAGTTCAAGAATTGCCAGGTTGTTATTTTCAAACGCTTTAATATCCGGGTGCTTTTCACCAAGCACCTTCTCAACTGCAAAATGCCCTGTTGTGGACGCTTGAACCGCTACCTTCTTCCCTTTTAGTTCGTCTGCAGTTTGAATATCACTATCTTCAGGAATCATAATTTTATTGGTAGATAGGAAGAACGGAATGGTAAAGAGATATTCCTTTTGACGTTCCTCTGTAATTGAAATGGATGAAATCGCCATGTCATATGACCCTTTGTTTAATTCAACGAAAATTGGATCCCAACCCGTATGTTTGATATCAAGGTCGTATCCTGCTTCCTCAGCTACAGCTTTAATAACATCAATTTCAAAACCTACGATTTTATCACCCTCCATGAACTCGAACGGTGCATATGCCGCATCAGTCATGACCTTGAGTGTCTTATCTCCCTCTTTTTCCCCGCCTGTCCTAGTCGTATCATTAGTTCCACAGGCCGCTAAGAACAGAAACACAAGTAGAATTGTAAAAACAGATAATTTTTTCATATGTAACCCCTTTCTGTTTTTATAAAATTTAAATAATTTGATTTTTTACTATATTATCACATTGATAGGCTAAAAGAAACATTGAATTGACAATTCACCACTATATGTGCCTTACTTCTTACATTTTATGAAACCTCAATAGAACTATAGAACCAAACCATTCGACAAAAAACGGGTGATGACAGGGAATAAAATTTCGAATATATTTAGAATAGTGGTTATTTTCGAAAAGGAAGGTGTTTTTGTGGGGGTTGTGAAGGAGTTTGGGAAGATTTTAGGCATCTATTTGTGTGTGTTCTTATGTGTGATTTTATTTGTTCTTTTCCCTCGCGAACCTAGTATTGATTTTTCCGGTAGAGCAATGACAGTAGAGTATTCCTCTCATTTTAATTTGAAGGAATATACAACGAATGTTGTCACTTTTTTAAAGAATACATATGAGAATAAAAGTCTTGGAGGCACTAAGTTTGCCAGCCTTTCAGCGGAGGATGAAATCGCAAAATTCTTTCCAAGGAGCCTCAAGATAATCTTGATTGGGTATATTCTTAGCATCGTGTTCGGAGTATTAAAGGGGATACTTGATTACCGTTTTACGAATACCAAAAAAAGCTTCTTAGGAAGTGGCGCCACCTGGTTTTTATCAGGGGTACCTGACTTTTTTATCATCATCTGTTTAAGCTACTTTCTACTACTATATGTTCCTGATTTTAGCATCATGGGCACCGAAGCGTGGTGGAAGTTTATCGCACCTAGTATTCTTGTATCAATTGCGCCAATGTTATATGTTGCGAGAATTACATCTGTCTCCCTGCTTACCCAGGACCGGGAACCGTATATTCAGGTCGCATTCGCTAAAGGATTTACAAAAAATAAAGTTCTCCTCAACCACATGACGAGATCGTGTTTTATTACTGTTTCAAGTCATTTACAATCGATTATGGTGTTTGTTCTATCAAACTTATTGGTAGTCGAATATTTACTAGGTTATCAGGGAGCTGCTTATCGATTGTTTTCAGCAATTGGCTATACAAATTTTATCCCACCAGGTGGCGGAGCCGATGAACGTGGTTTAATTATCGGGATTTGTATAAGCTTCCTCATGCTGGTGATGGTGGCCCATATTATTAGTCAATTCATCAAAATGAGATTAGATCCAAAATAAGAGGGTGTTTATAAGTTGAATCGAAATTGGTTTTTAATCACTGGCTTAATTATGCTAGGTATCCTACTTCTTGTTACGTTTGTAGGGCCTCATTTACCATATGTTAAAGAAGGAATTGAAGAGGGTCGAATTCGTTTCTTAGATGGCGGGAAGGATTTGCTTAAGGCACCATTTACCCCTGGGCAGCAGCCCCCTTTTGGGTCAGACCACGAAGGAAGAGACTTATTAAGTGTTTTGATTGTCGGTGCAAAGGACACGTTGAAGGTCATTTTAGGAATTGTTGTCCTTCGCTATTTGATTGCGATTCCGCTTGGGTTACTCGCTACCAGAAAAAATAATCCGTTCTCCTGGATTGTTACGACGTGGAATAATGTATTTTCAAGTATTCCAATTATTTTTTCTGCGCTGCTCCTGTTGGCCATACCTGCACTTGTTATGAATGAAAACCGGTTATGGTGGTCGATTTTACTTTTAGCATTAATTGAGGTTGGAAAGGTTAGTCATATCATTCGTGAAGAAACCCAACGAATTGTGAGGAAGCCTTATATTGAAGCTGGAATCACAGTCGGAATATCACCACTGCGACTTGCTTTAGGCAATATTTTACCGAATACATATCCAGCCATTATGGTGAATTTCTTTATTGATATCGGAAGAACCTGCCTTTTAATTGCACAGCTCGGCATCTTTGGTGTGTTCCTTTCGCAAATATTTGTTCAAACGAATTATGGTGTTGGAGAAATGATTAACACAAGTCTAAATTGGCCAACCTTGCTTGGGCAAGCTAGAAAGGACATGATCAGCTCGATTTGGATACCTTTCTGGACATGTGTTGCAATCTCCTTTACGATGTTTACATTTACAATTTTAGGGGAAGGCTTGAGAAGGTATTTTGACCGAAAAACAGCTTGAGTTGTAGTGAATGATATTTCTTGTTACAGTGTAAAGTAAATGTTAAAGTTGTTTAATTGAAAGGAGCTTGTAAATGACTACACCAAATAATGAACTACCAGAAAAAACATGTTCCATTGAACGTCTTGTGACAATGGAGTCAGACGTAAAAAAGGTTTTAGAGGGTAAAAAAACAGCTACTCGCAGAAATGGTAGATATGCAGATGTTGGAGAAATCATGACCCTTGAGGGTCAACAATTTAAAATTGACCGCGTATACGAGCAGTCCCTAGGTGAACTTACGGATGAGGATGCGAATAGAGAAGGCTTCAATACGGTTGACGAATATAAAGAATCGATTCTTTCTTACCATCCAGGAATGCCATGGCTCCCTCAGATGAAAGTATGGGTTCATGAATTTAGTAAGGTAGAGGAATAACAGAAAACCCTTGTCGGCGTATAGATTGACAAGGGTTTTCGTCTATTTATGAGTTGTTTTTTCAAAAAGTGACTGCTCATGAATCGCACGCGATTCTGGTGCTACAGTCTTTATTTTCGTAATGAAGTAGTAGTATTTATAGATAACGACCGCGACTAAAAGTAATTTTACGGCGATGCTGTCTAGAATAATAAATGGGACTGCAATCATCGCATCTGCGGTTAATAGAATCGTCAGCTTTTGTCTAAGCGTCATTTCACGTCGCTTCACAAAGCCTTCTAAATGCTTTTTATATAAACTAGTGCTTTTAAACCAACGATCAAAACGGTCGGATCCCTTTACAAAGAAGAAAGAAGCAAGCAGCAATAGGGGCGTAGTTGGGATGAGTGGCAGCACAATGCCTACTACTCCAAGGCCTAAGAAAAGAAAACCTAAAACAATATATAAAAATTTCGTGACGCTTTTCACAAAATTGCCCCCTTTCTACAACTTTTCGAACCTTTTATTATTATACCACGTATCTCTTACTGGAAAACTAATGTCACAAAATAGTAAGATAATGAAGATGGAATTGTGAGGTACATCACTTAATTTTTTTATTATCATGTTATCATTAATCGTGGAATATGTTGTGATTGGGGGTTTCCATCAAGTGGATGTCATTTATCAGGTACTTGTTTTCATACATATTTTTTCAGCCATCCTTGGCTTGGGCCCTGGCTTTATTTTAACAATAGTAGGGAAGTCAGCAGATACAATGACTGAGTTACGGCATTCCTTTGCAATCAGACATAGACTTCATATATTTGTCATGATTGGTGGTATAATGCTGCTTGTGACCGGTCTTTTAATGGGAGCGATTAATCCGTATCTATTTAAAATGGGCTGGTATGTGACAAGCTTACTGCTTTTTCTTGTTTCGTTAGCAATGGGGCCATTTGCTCTTAAACCTAAATCAAAGCCTGTAAAAGCGTTATTAGAATCACATCAAGGTGATGACATACCTGCAGAATACTATCCTTTAGCGAAGGCTCTTTTTAGAGTAGAGGATATTGAGAATACAATTTTTTTGATTGTCATTGCATTAATGATTTTGAAACCTTTTTAATAAGTGTATAAGATCAAAGACTATGAACGCCACATCCTGATGTCTTCGTCTTTGTGACCCACGTCGTGTGGGCCTAAAATCCCCAACCATTTACTGGTGGGGATTTTCTTCGATCGCTTGTTTCTTTTTGAATGGGATTGCTACTCCTTGTGTGAGCAGGCTTATGAAAATAGCAATTCCTACAAGTAAGGATGCCGTGATCCAAAAGTTGATACCGAATCTTACAAGTTGGAAAGCACCTTCATAGTAATTTACTTCCGGTCGATTGATGTTGGATGAGATGATTGCTGCGGTGATATGTTTTGTGGCATACAAAAAGGCAGACACCGCGATAAAAAAGCAGCCAACAAACGCCTTGATTTGCTTCATTTTACCCCTCTTCTCTATTCACTTTTTGTTAATCGTATCATGATTCCAAATGAGGGGACATATTACTTTTTACCTATGTTATTGGGACAAGGAATGCTAAGGAAGTTTAGGTTTTGTCAGAATCCATAGACTGTTAGGACTCAACTTTTGGAATTTGTTTGCACTGTGTCAAAATCAAGCGGTCATTCGGACTCAACCTCTCAAATTTTTTTGTACTGTGTCAGAATCAGGGGCTCATTCGGACTCAACCTTTGTAATGTGTCAGAATCAAACGTTTAATAGCCTACAAAAAAACCGCATAAAGAATCTCTTCTTTACACGGCAAAAATATTTAAGCTTGCACTAATTCCTTTTGCAGCATTGTTCCTGTTTGGGCAAAGTTTGTGTGCCATGAGAATGCTTTTTCTAATACATGCGGTGTTTGCCCGCCTCTTGTTAGTGCTTCTTGGTAGTAGTCACGAAGCTGCCCCTTGTACATTGGATGTGCGCAGTTTTCGATTAGCAATTCTACACGTTCTCTCGGTGCAAGCCCACGTAGGTCTGCATATCCTTGCTCTGTTACGATGACATCAACATCATGCTCCGTATGGTCCACATGGGATACGAATGGAACAATACTTGAAATGTTTCCGCCTTTTGCAATTGATTTTGTCACGAAAATTGCAAGACGTGCGTTTCGGGCAAAGTCGCCGGATCCTCCGATTCCATTCATCATTTTTGTACCTGATACATGTGTTGAATTTACGTTTCCGTATATATCTAATTCTAATGCTGTGTTAATTGAAATAAGCCCGAGACGACGAATGATTTCAGGGTGATTTGAAATCTCCTGAGGTCTCATGATCAAACGGTCACGGTATTGGTCAAAGTTACCAAATACCTTTTTCATTTTCTCTTCGGATAGCGTGATGGAGCAGCAGGATGCAAAGTTTACTTTGCCAGCATCCATTAAGTCAAATACCGCATCCTGTAGCACCTCAGAGTAGACCTCTAAATCTGTAAACTCAGAATCAAGCATACCGTGAAGAACTGCGTTTGCTACTGAGCCGATACCTGATTGTAAAGGAGCAAGCTTCTCGGTTAAACGACCCGCTTCAACTTCTTTCCCTAAAAAAGTTAGGAGATGCTGTGCCATGATTTCTGTTTCTTCATCAGGTGGTACGATTGTTGACGGAGAATCTGTTTGGTCTGTAAACACAATTCCCTTGATTTTTTCAACATCTACTTTAATTCCTGGTAAGCCAATTCTATCATCTGCTTTTGTTAAAGGAATTGGTTCTCTTTCCCCTTGCTTGCCTGGTGCATATAAATCATGAACTCCTTCAAGCTCTGTCGTTTGGGCAAGATTGATTTCAACAATGATTGATTTAGCATGCTGCGCAAATGTTAAAGAGTTCCCGATTGAAGTAGTTGGAATGATTAAACCATCTTCTTTAACTGCAATCGCTTCCAATATTGCGACATCGACATCCATTACATTTGAACGAATTAATTCTGATGTATGTGATAAGTGCTGGTCTACAAATAAGAAGTCCCCATTATTAATTCCTTTTCTCATTGTTGGATCAGCCTGGAATGGTAAACGCTTACCTAAAATTCCTGCTTCTGCAAATAATTTATCAACATCAGAGCCTAATGATGCTCCAGTATATACATTTACTTTTAATGTTTCTTTCTCAGCTCGTTTTACAAGTGCGAATGGTACCGCTTTCACGTCACCCGCACGTGTAAAGCCACTAAGTCCCAACGTCATACCGTCCTGAATCCATTCTGCCGCTTCTTCCGGTGTTACAACACGGTTATGCAGACGGGTATCCTTAATGCGGTCTAGTTTGTAATTCATTTCTCCCATCCCCTTTATGAAATAGAATATTAAGATAATTTTACCTATATTCTCTTATGGAAGAGGGATTTCGGGAACAAAGAACGATAAAATTAGATAAAAAAGAAGAACAAGCCTCTAAAGCAGAAGATTTGTTCTTTATCCAGAAAATTTATATCAAATACGCCTTGGCGTATTTGCGCCCAGATTTTTGGCCCACACGATGTGGGTGACAAAGACGAAGACATCAGGATGTGGGGTTCTTGGTCTTTAATCTGTTTGGCGAAACGATTCCTTTAAAAATCTGTGGCATCCGCTGGAGGTTTCTAATTTATATTCATCCTAAATTAGAATCCCAATAGTTTTCGAAAATAACTGGAATAGTTTTGGCTGACTGGGACTCGCGCTCCATTTTTCATTTCTAGTACGAACGTGGAATGAGTATCGGGATGAATTTCTTTTATTTGATTAACATTTACGATAAATGACCGGTGGCAACGGATAAAAAAGTCCTTTGGCAATGTATATTCGAATTCCTGAAGTGAGTATTTATGTGTTCCTGAAAAGCCCTTTGTGTAAACATGGGTCTTCTTATCCTTTGCCTCCAGATAAAGACAATCAGAAAATGGGATGGGAACCCAGCCATCTGGAGATTTCACGGTCACAACCGATTTCCCATCTGTTAGTGCTGGATAGATCGCTGTTACACACCCCTCTAGCTCATTACCATGAAAAAAGGGTACCGCCATTCCATGATAAGGAATGCCAAATACATCCCGATTGATAAATTCAGAAGCTTTTTGTTTGGAGGTAATCGCTTTATAGGCAATCGTCCCCTCTTTTACCTCATCACCAGGTTTTATTTTTAGATCAATTCGTTTACTTGGTCGATAATAGATATATTCTTTTGTATTTGAGACAGCTATTGAAATTTCGTCAGAGAATAATTCCCCAATCACATCTAAGAGAGAACTAAGAGTTATATCCTTCATATTTCAACATCCTTTAGTTTAAATCTAAAATCCACTTCTATTTTACAAGCTTTTGAATGATAAAACATCTCCTTCGTTGAAATATTATTGAAGGCGTTTAAAATGGTATTTTCTTGTACATGAAGTATAATGGTAATAACCACATTTTTAGGAGGAATACATATGTACCATACACTTGAGGAATTTTTACAAGACTGGAATTATGAAAGCAACGGAACTCAAAAAATTCTAGATGCATTAACAGATGATTCA
Organism: Bacillus sp. JJ1566; assembly: GCF_036962685.1. Lineage (NCBI taxonomy): Bacteria > Bacillati > Bacillota > Bacilli > Caryophanales > Bacillaceae > Bacillus > Bacillus sp. JJ1566. The sequence continues at coordinate 13,697 of NZ_JBALOP010000010.1, forward strand.
TTGTCACAAGCTGTTGCACCTGGTCACCGTACATTAGGTGAGCTCGCATGGCATGTTGTGACTTCACTCCATCTTTTTCTGTCTAGCGCAGGTTTAGAGTTTGAAGGCGCTAATGGCGAAGAAGTACCTACTAGTGCAAAGGAAATGGCAGATAGCTATCGTTCAACAAGCGAGAACCTAGTATCTGCAATCAAGGCACAATGGAATGATGGAACTTTGAAGGAAATCAAAGAGGTGTTTGGTCAACAAATGCCTGCTGCTGTCGTACTCGGAATGATGAATACCCACCAAATTCACCACCGCGGACAACTGACAATCCTCATGCGTCAGGCAGGATTAAGGATACCTGGTGTTTACGGTCCTTCCAAAGAAGAATGGGGCGCATAATAGTGCACAAAAGGAGTCGATTTTTTACTCGGCTCTTTTTGTGTCTGTAAACACCTTTTAGTTGACATAATATTTTTCAATCAAACGTTTGTTTAGCGGTCAATCCTTTGGCGCGCAAGGGTTTCATTTTTCAATCAAGCGCTTGTTTGAATTTTTGCTTACAAAATAATCGGTATCTGAACGTTTTTCAATCAAGCGTTTGTTTAAACTACACCCCTTGCCCTTCAAGGGTTCCTGACTTCAATCAATCGTTTGTTTGAATCACCTATTTATCATGCAGCTGCTTTTTCCTTCCTTCTGAACAACCATTTTAAAAAGCTAGGTACAATTAAAATGATGAATAAAAGACGTATAAGTTGGAGCGAACTTACGATGGCTGGATCTGCTCCGATGGCTGTCGCTGTAAGAACCATCTCAACTATCCCGCCTGGTGCCAAACTAAGGATAGCTGTTGGTAAATTCAAATCTGAGAAAATAGCAAAAATATAGCCAAACCCAAATGAGATTGCTATTAAAACCAAAGTGAGGACAAAATAAACACCACAATATTTTCCACCAATCTTTAAATCTCTCAAATTGATATTATTCCCCATCTTCATTCCAACCGTGATTTGAGCTAGAATTAGAAACCATTGTGGAATACTTGGTAGTCCCACTCCGACGATGCCAAGAATAGCTGTTACTGCAAGTGGCCCAATGACATATGCTGCTGGTAGCTTATTTCGAAGGAGCCATCCCACCAAAAGTGCTAATCCAAACCATAAATATACGTATACCGGAACACTACCACTATTTCTTGTTGCTTCATATGCATTTCCTGCACTAGAAAGGAACCAATGGCTCACAATAAACGGAACCATGAATACGACCGTTAACAAACGAACCGTTTGAAAAATTGTTACCATTGCGGAATTTGCCTTTAACGAATGGCTTGCCGCTACCATTTCAGAAAGTCCCCCTGGAATCGAACCAAAAACACTTGTCATCGGATCAATTTTTATAAACCGGGTAACAAAAATACTATTAACTACACTGGCTGTAAGTAGCAAAATGGTCGTGATTAAAAATGGAATAATATAAGGATATACCGTTAAAAAGGTTTCCTTTGTAAAGGATAATCCAAAGTAAATACCTAATGTTGCAAGTCCAATGTTATATAATCGTGCTGACACAACCATATTTCGATGAGTAACGGCTTTGTAAACAATCATGAACGTCATGGGCCCGAGTACCCAAGGAATCGGAAAATGTAAGAAATAGAACATCACACCCCCAAAACCCGCAACTATATAGGACACTGCTAACCCCTTTATTTGTGATAAATTCATTTTATGTACGACCTTTCTATGCAACTAATCTTCTACTATTAATATGCAGGAAAAGAACCACCTTTACAGAATATAATCTTTTAAAAGGAGGTATCTCATATGGAAAATTTTAAATTCTCACATACCATCCGTGTCAGGTATTCTGAAATCGATGGACAAAAAATTGTCTTTAATGCGCATTACCTTACATATATCGATATCGGCTTTACTGAGTACATGCGTGAAATTCTAGGACCTAATTGGCTTTCTGATCAACACTCTTCCCAATTCGAACCGGTCCTTGTTAAAAGCACGGTCGAATACAAAAAACCGGCATTGCTGGATGACCTAATCAAAGTATATGTACGGGTTAATAAATTGGGGAATTCAAGCATTACCGTTGAAAGCATCATAACACGGGACAATGAAATTTTAGTTGAAGCTGAAACCATTCAAGTAAATTACAATAATATTACAAAAACGTCGGCACATTTACCTTATGACATTAAAAATAGAATCAAAGAGTTTGAAGGTTTATAATTAAGGCGCCAACATAATATTTTCAATCAAACGTTTGATTAGCGACTTTTCCTTACTCCACCAAGAGGTTTCAGAATCAATCAAACGTTTGTTTAGCTATTTGCCCCCTTAACCCTAACCTCCTAATAGGTCTGATGTCCCTCTAACCCTACTATAGTAGGAAAATTCCACAGTGATCAATCAAATAAAATTACGTTTATTACAAATATATTTCGACATTCAATGGAGGGTTCCTTTATTTCAATCCTTGATTCTATTAGAGTTTGAAACATTACAATTTTAACAAAATGTAACAATTTCGCGACAAATGGAGAATTTAATAGAAATATATGATAATATGGGTAAGTATAATATCACGGTATAGACTAAATAGATTAGTAAGAAAGTAGGAAATATCTTGAAAAAGACACTCGTAACTTTAAGTGCCACTTTAATGATAAGTGCCTTTTCTCCATATGTAATACAAACTAGTGCAGATACATTGAGCTCCCTTCAAAGCAATCTTTCTGAAACACAAACTGCTTTGAAAGAATTAAATGCTCAAATTGCGAAGGTAGACCAAGCGATTGAAGAAAACCGTAAAATGATCGCTCAAACAGAAGACGAAATCAAAAAGTCTGAGGAGCAAGTACATACTCTTCAAGCTGAAATAGACCAACTTGAAGAAGAAATTGAAGCTCGTAATGAGATTCTTAAAGAGCGTGCTCGTATGATGCAGGAATCTGGTGGAACAATTAGCTATCTAGACGTTATTTTTGGTGCACAAAGCTTCGCTGATTTTATCAACCGAGTGAGTGCAGTTTCTACAATTATGCAAGCCGATCAAAAAATAATTGACGATCAAGCGAAAGCTATCGATCTAGTTAAAGAAAAACAAGACACGATTCAGGAAACATTAACTGCTTTACAAAGCAAAAAAGAAGAATTGGTAGCCATGCAGGGTCAAATTGAAGACCAAAAAGCTCAAAACGATGCCTTAAAGGCTGCCTTACAATCAAAAGAACAAAAAACATTAGCAGATATCGAAGACCTTCGTGCTAGTATGCTTGCGGCTACACCTGCTGTTAGCAATACATCAGCTACCGCTACTTCAACAACAACATCAACTGCTTCTGTTGCTGCAGTCCCAACCGCAACACCAAAAGTGTCAGGTTCAATCAGCACAGTTATTAATGCGGGATATAAATACATAGGAAACTCCGTATATGTATTTGGTGGCGGTAGAAGCTCTTATGACATTGCAAATGGTCGATTTGATTGCTCTGGTTTTGTACATTGGGCATTTGCTCAAGCTGGCGTGAGTGTTGGAGCTAGCACTGATTCGTTAAAAAACCAAGGTACAGCTGTTTCAGTCAGTGATATGAAACCTGGTGACCTAGTATTCTTTAATACGTATAAAACAGATGGCCACGTTGGTATTTACATCGGTGGGGGTAAATTTATCGGTTCCCAATCCTCTACAGGTGTTGCCATTGCGGATATGACTTCTGGATATTGGAAGAATACATTTAACGGACGTGTAAAACGTATTATGTAATGGACAAGCATCTTCGTTTCGAAGATGCTTTTTTTTATGGAAAATTATTGTTGGTTTTACAAGATGACTCGCAAATTGTTTTCATTTAATTTATTATAGGAAGGTAAGCTATCATACTGGAGTGACACATTTTGGAGACAAGAAAAGCGTTACCGATTCTTTTTGCTGTTATGTTTTTGGTTTATGTCGGGTTTGGAATCATTATTCCTGTTATCCCCTTTTATGCAGAAGACTTAGGTGCTTCACCAACTGAATTAGGATTACTCATGGCTGTCTATTCCTTAATGCAATTTTTATTTGCACCGATGTGGGGAAGGATTTCCGACCGAATTGGACGTAAGCCTGTTATAATGATTGGTATTTTTGGCCTTGCCGTTTCATTCTTTTTAATGGCCTTATCTACAGACTTATGGATGCTTTTTGCAGCAAGAATCGTTGGAGGCTTCCTTTCAGCCGCAAATATGCCAACCGTTATGGCGTATGCAGCTGATATTACGTCTGAGGAAGACCGTGGCAAAGGAATGGGAATCATTGGTGCTTCGATTGGTCTAGGATTTATTTTTGGACCTGCGATTGGTGGTATTTTTTCAAAAACAGACTTACAGATGCCTTTTTACATTGCAGGAACCTTATCCTTACTGACATTTTTCCTTGTGATGATGGTTCTTAAGGAATCATTGCCAAAAGAGGAACGACACCAATCAGATAGAAAAAGAACAGGCCTCTTAAAAGCAGTTAACGGTCCGGAATCTGTTTTGTTTTTCCTTTCTTTATTCATCACATTATCCCTTTCTGGTCTTGAGGCTACCTTTGCCTACTTTGCCGCAGAGAAAGCTGGATTAGGGACAACTGATCTTGGTTACATTTTTATGATCATGGGGCTCGCCGGAGCGATAGTCCAAGGTGGGCTAGTTGGAAGATTGACAAAACGATTTGGTGAAGGCTTTGTGATTCAAATTGGAATTTTCGTATCAGCCTTAGGATTTTTCCTTATTTTATTTACGAAGAATTTCCTTACAGCTGCGATTTTCTTAACCATTTTTGGAGTTGGTAATGGCGTTATTCGCCCCGCGGTTTCAGCCTTATTAACAAAGCGTTCCAAGACTGGACATGGAAGTGTTACGGGATTATTGTCTTCCTTTGATTCACTTGGAAGAATCCTTGGACCTATTTTAGGTGGCTTGCTCTACACAGTCTCAGTCGGATTACCTTATATTTCAGGTATATTCCTTTCGGCTGTCGCGTATATTCTTTTTAAATTCTATACGGTGAAAACAAATAAAGGGTAGCAATTATGCTACCCTTTATTCTTGTATTTCTCATCATTTTCGAGACAAAAGGGACCGCAGGAACCGTCCCCTTGGTTCCTACAGAGCATTGCCAAGAAATTTTGCAAGCTCGAGCATTCCGTATTTGCCTGCTTTTGCTTCGGCATCGGAATTGTAGTTTGTGTTTGTGTTAACATCATAAGTGAAAATTTCACCAGCAGCATTCTTCACAAATTCTATGCCAGCCACATCGATTTTTACTGCCTTAAGAAACGATTCATAACGTGCTATCAACTCTGCGTCAACATCTTCTGTTATTTCAAATTTAGGACGCACCTCTACCTCTTCCCCCACAGGGCAAAACAGATCGCCAATCTGACAAGCATCCGCAGGGCATAGCTCAAACCCTTCTGACGTATCAACCCTCACAGAATACACATATTTACCGCCAACAAATTCAGCTCTTGTAATATAGGATTCTGGTGATTGAATATATTCCTGAATCAGCGTAATTCCATCAACAGGCTCTTCGAATAAAGAGCTATTCACATATGCTTTCAACGATTCCACAGTTTGAAATAATTGAACACCGAGGCCCTTACCTGCCCGATTATGCTTTGTGATAAAAGGAGTGGTCCCTAGTTTTTCGGCAGCTTCAATGATTTGCTCGCGCCCGACTGCCCCAATCGTTTTTGGAGTGCGAATTCCATTTGCCTCTAGTGCAGTGTATTGTTTTATTTTACTAAGCTCTAAACGTAAAGCATTGCTCCCATTAAAAACAGTACGATTATGGAATTCGAGCCAATCTAAAATCCCACCGGTTAACTCGGGAGCAAATCGGTGGTCCCTTGTGTGAGAGGAGGCACTCATTCGATTGTAAAACACTCCCTCTGGTGGCTCAGACGTTAAATCAATAATGCCCTTATCAAGATGCCAGGCCTCATATGGAAGCTGCAACTCATCTAATCGTTTAGTTAAATGAACAGTCCACTCTTCATTTTCATGGATGATATATATTTTTTTAGACATAATACGCCTCCTAATCCCCATTAATCTTATATGTATTATCTTATTTGAATCCGTAAAGAAGTGCAAACAAAAAACACGGGACAGGGGGACATGTCCCTCGTCCCACCCCCAAATCTACCCACGTAAACATATGATAGGACATAAGACTTGTCCACATGTTACAATTTTAATAGAAGCGCTTTCAAACATAAGGAGGAATGAAATTGAATAAAACAAAGCAAATTGTCCAAAAATCATTAGACGCTTTAATGGAGGATGACACATTTATTCCTGAATTAACAGGGGAAACCCGGGAGCAAGCTTTTACCTCATTAGCCTCAATACTTTCGACTCCGAATCATGTACATAAGTCTTTTTTAAGAATCCCATTAGAAAATGGTCAGGTGGTTCGAATTCCAGCCTACCGCGTACAGCATAATAATGCATTAGGTCCTTATAAGGGGGGGATCCGATTCCACGAAACCGTTAATGAGGATGAAGTCATTAATCTCGCATCCTTGATGACTTTAAAAAATGCGCTCCATGATGTTCCTTTTGGGGGTGGAAAAGGCGGTCTCGTTGTCAATCCTAGAACACTTTCTGAAAAAGAACTTCATCTGATTTGTCAAAAATACGTTCGTTATTTTGCCGACAGTCTTGGCCCAGATAAAGATATTCCAGCACCTGATGTGGGTTCAGGTGAACGTGAGATGGACTGGATGATGGCTGAATATAAAAGTATTCGTCCTGGTACACCTTATCGAGGTAGTTTTACCGGAAAGAGCGTGGTCAACGGTGGTTCTTTAGGAAGACGTGAAGCAACTGGAAAAGGTGTCTATTTTACATTCCGTTATTTGTTTCACGATTTTTTTCAAAACCAAAAAAGCTTTCTCACTAATTCCGATAATACCTTCGCAAAGGCAATTACAGAATTTGAAAATAAACCAATGAAGCTTGCTGTCCAGGGCTTTGGAAATGTGGGTTCGGTGGCAGCTTTGGAAGCACATCAGTGTTCTTATCTGCAAAATAAAGTTGTGGCGGTTAGCGACAGGAATGTCACTTTATTTAACGAGGACGGTTTAAATATTCCATCCCTCGTAAAATTTACAAAAGGAAACATGGGAGATCTTCCTGTATCAGATGAGGAGTTGGCTGTCGCAGGAGTAAAGGCAGAAATTCTGGATAGAGAAGCAATTCTATACCTTGATGTGGATGGTCTTATCCTGGCTGCTTTAGAGGATCAAATTCGGACAGATAATATGGAGAAAATTAAAGCCCCGATTATTGTCGAGGGTGCGAACGCCCCGATTACTAAGGATGCCGACGACTTCTTGAGTAAAAAAGGTGTCCTCATTATTCCAGACATTCTTGCAAATGCTGGTGGGGTTATCGTATCCTACTTGGAGTGGCTACAGGGACGTGAAACACAGTTTTACACTGAGGAAGAAGTATTTAGTCAGTTGTTTAAGAAAATGCAAGGGACACTAGACGCGATTTTACCTGCATTATTTGGTGATTCCTTCACATTAAGACAAAATTGCTATATTCATTCCGTGATGAGACTTTCGACTGTCTTACATCGCCAGGGAAAATTGTATTAAGTATAGTTAAAGCGGCAGCCTGAGCTGCCGCTTTTTTTATGAAAGACTTTTCGTGGTTGTTAATCTTGCTGAACGTCCCTCATCGGACCTATGAAGAACTTTTCCAACCTATTATTCTTGCTATTTGGTCTTCATTCGCCTTATGAAGAACTTTTCCAACCTATTATTCTTGCTAAATGGTCTTCATTCACCTTATGAAGAACTTTTCCAACTATCATTCTTGCTAAATGGTCTTCATCCGCCTTATGAAGAACCTTTCTAACCTATTATTCTTGCTAAATGGTCACATTTCCGAGCTCAAGCCCAAGGAACCCTACTAGCGCCAACTAAAAAGCTCCAGATCCGCCTCCGCCGCCACCGGTTCCACCACCACCACTGCTGCTCGTACTGCTGCCGGTTCCAATGGATTCATTTGCGAATTCAAAATGTGCAGAGGCGTCAGGTCCGACATGCCCAAATGAATATATAGAATATGGATAAAAGCCTGAACTCTCGTAGTAATAAGGTTTGTTAAGTGCGTATATCAGATCCTCATTCTGCTTCATCATCCCTTTGTCTCCCACGCCAAGCCCGTAAATATAGGCACGCATCTGGTCATCCTCAGACCAATTTTTCCACTCATCCGGTGACAAAGCCTTGTAACTCTCTTTAAACATCAACCACTCATGGAAAACCCTTAATCCCTTCTTATTTTTCGGGCGGTAGGTGATTAAGTAAACAATGATTCCGCCAAACAAAATCAACGTTAATACAAACCATACAAATAAATCATACATCGGGAACAAGAATAAAAATGGAACTAGCACGATGCTTAATAATCCCAGAAATAATTTGAACTTTGACTTATCATCATAGAATTGGTGCCCCTTCACCTCATTCCGGACAGCCTCTCCCCATCTCATTTGGAAGCCTGAGTATTTTTCGGAGTTCTTCTTTTTTATTGAATAGATTTCTAAATCTGAAAAGCTAAATTCGCCATCTTGACCGATTTTATTAAATAACCACTCAATTAAAATTTTCTCATGTGGCAACGCCATGTTCTGATTTTCGAGCTGAAATCTCTCCTCTGAAACATGCTTCACCATCTTCTTCCTCACTAAATCCAATAACGCGGCAGCCATCCATGGTCCTTGCTGAATCAAGTTACGGTTCGTATAGGATATGGTTGCCGGCAAGCTCAACTCCTGCTTTGGAAGTGCACCAGGGTTTGCCATTTCCCGTTTTACCGCTGCAAGCTTTGCCCTGCCCTCCATTCGATTTCGAATCATCAACATCAAAAAGACCAACGTAAAAATCGGAACTAGGAATATCGCTACTTTCGAAAGCACTTCTTTCGTCTCCGCTCTTTCCTGGGCTTTTACGAGCAGCTCATTTTTATCATTTAAAATATCCTCTTTCATTGGCTTATCAGCCGTTACATAGTTGGCTCCTGAAAATAATGAAACGTCATATGCAACGCGAATATCTCCGTTTGTCTCACTTAGGACTTCACCGAAACGATACACAACCGATCCGTCCGATTGCACAGCCTCCGTTTGAAATGCCTGATCATACCCAAACGCCATCACATCACTACTTGTTGGTTGAGGTGGGTAAACCGTGATGACTAGATTTTCATAAGTTGATTCATTCCTGTTATCAAAAAATGGCCAATAAAATTGTGCTACATCCTGATAGATTTCTATTCCACTTTCAATGGTGTAAGTAAGTGTGACTGTAATTGTCTCGTCACTCCCCTTACGATGGATTTTATAGAGCTCATCTTCCTTTTCGACACGTAGCTTTTCACCATTTTCATTAGCGGAAAAATCCTTAATCGAACTTCCCTTCTTTGGGATGATGGTTCTTGTTATTCCGTTAAACTCTCAGTCGAATTCATATGTATGGGTTTCAGTTATGTTAACAGTACCGTCATTTTGCAAATGAGCGTCTATCTTCACATCATTAATCCAGTAGTCTACCGCAAATCCTTGAATTGGAAAGATAACTAAAAATACAAGTAAAAAAATGAAGCCTCCAAATTTCGCACGCATAACCGTTCCCTCCTTCGCACTAACTAATACGAATAAACACGCCAACAGGTTTCAAACTAAAACAATGATATACTATTTTAAAAAAGGAGAATATCAATGCCAGATATAAAAATTGTCTTTCTTGATATAGATGGAACGATTTTACGACCAGATGATACCATTGAAGAAACAACAACAAACGCAGTTGCCCAGCTTAAGGAAAAAGGGATTGAGGTGTTTCTAGCAACCGGTAGACCGCTTCACGAAATTACGGATATTGGTGATGAACTTTCGATTACATCCTACATCGCTTATAACGGGGCTTTTGCCATTCATCGCGGTGAAACTCTCTTTAATGAACCACTTCCCCCGAGCTTAGTCGATAGCCTATTAAAAACGGCAAAGGAAAATAATTATGATATTGTCCTGTACACTAAAAATAAAAATATATTCACTAGCATGGAATCAGAGATTGTAAAAGACTTCATAAAGACTTTCCATCTAAAAAAGAATGAGCTGTATGACGACCAGAACAAAGTAGAAATTTTGGGTTCAACAATCATTACAAACCAGGAGCATGCCGAGAAAAAATTTGAACATATTAATGATATTCATCTCTCGTCTGTAAATGTGGAAGGCATGAAAAACTGTCGCGATGTCATTCGTGACAAGGTCAACAAGGGGGTTGCTGTAAAAGCTGTGTTAGCTGAACTCCAACTTTCGCCTGAACAGGCAGCTGCCTTTGGGGATGGCATGAATGATAAAGAAATGCTTTCGGCAGTTGGTTCGGGTTTTGCAATGGGGAACGCCAATCCTGATTTATATTCCTATGCAAAATACAAAACCACGGATGTCGAGAATTCCGGAGTGTTCAACGGATTAAAAACAATTGGACTAATTGAATAATATGGCACAAAGGGACAGGTTCTGTCCCTTTAAAAATACGGTTTGCAGGAATGGCCCACTTATTCGTTATGTACCGCAATCATTTCGGCTGCCTCTTCAGTTTCCCAGCCTTTGCATACATCGACCCAGCTCTTTGCTTCAGAATACTGGAATAGCTCATCACAGGTTAATTCGATCGCAGAGTTGATACTGCCACACGCAGGAAAGACGGTTGTAAAACGTTTCATAGATTCATCTAAATAAATGTCAAGATTGTTGGCAAGTCCAAACGGACACACTCCGCCTATCACATGTCCAGTTTGCTCGACTACTTCTTCTGCAGACAGCATCCTTGCCTTAAACCCAAAGGTATGACGGAATTTTTTATTATCAATCTTCGCATCTCCCGCTGCCACCACTAAAATCGCTGTATCTCCTTCTCCGCGGAAGGATAGTGTCTTCGCAATCCGTTCGGGAGCGACACCGATTGTTTCAGCAGCTTGATCAACCGTTGCACTCACTGTATCAAACTCCATTACATCCTTTTCTCGATTCCATTTTTTAAAATGCTCTTTTACACTCTCAAGTGACATATTGCTCATCCTTTCTTCGAAGTTTATTCTCTTAATTTAGCACAAAATTTGAAAAAGTCATAAAAAATAGACTTGTACATCCTATTGATGATAAACCGGTACAAACCTTATACTTATTGACAAAAATTTGAAAGTTAATACTTTATTTACAAAACATTAACGTTGTTACATTAAATTATTAATAGGAGACTGATAATCTATTTATAGGTAATTGGTATTATTTCTCTATTCCTATTTGGGTTTACACCTTGAAAAAATAATCGTATAGGAGATGACTGTCTATGGACATTGTGATAGGAGAAATAGCAAAAGAGAGTTTCATAGTGTCTCCTTCAACAAAATGTGAGGAAGTATATACGATATTTGAAAAAGAGACTGCCATTGAGGGAATCGTTGTTTGCTCGGACCGACAACCAGTAGGGCTCGTCATGAAAACACATTTCTTTCAAAGACTCTCCATCAAATATGGATTTGACCTTTTTATGAAACGAACGATTGATCTAGTCATGGATCAGGAAATTTTAATTGTGGATTATAGTTTATCTTTAACGGAAGTAAGTTCTCTTGCAATGAATCGGACATTAGAGCATTTATATGATGTCGTAATTGTAACAAAGGAAAATACCTTATTTGGAACCGTTAGTATTCGTGAACTCATTATGAAGCTTGCGGAAATTCAGATAAGAAATGCACGCTACTCTAACCCATTAACCGGATTGCCTGGTAACAATGTAATTAAAGAAACATTGCAAGATGTCCTAACATATAAAAGGTTTAGTGTGTTATATATCGATATTGATTCCTTTAAAGCCTTTAACGATACATACGGATTTTCCAAGGGAGACGAATTAATTAAAGAAACAGCGATGATCCTTACTGAAGCCATCATGACTACCGAAAATGAACCCTCCTTTATTGGACATATTGGCGGGGACGATTTTATTGCAACGATTCCACATCATGACTATCAACCCATATGCGAAAGCATTATTGCAGGCTTTACTAAATCACTAAAGATTTTCTATTCACAGGACGATCTTTTAAAAGGGTATATATCTGGGGTAAGCAGGCAAGGTGTCTTCGATAAATTACCTTTGGCAAGTATCTCAATTGCAGTCATTCAAAATAGCAAAAGACCTTTTACAACACTTGAACAATTAAGCTTCGAATCAGCAAAGGTAAAAAGCTACTGCAAAACAATAAAACATAGCATCTATCTTACATTAGACGATTTTGAAGAGGAATCAAAAAAGAAGACTCTTGTTTAAAACAAGGGCCTTCTCTTTTATAAAGTTAACGCTAATTGATGATGCATATTTACTTTAGGCATACTTCCTTGGTGCAGCTCAGGCATGGGTCTGCCAAGTGCAAAACCCTGCCCCATATGCACACCTATACTTCTCAAAAACTCAAGCTCATCATCTGTTTCAATGCCTTCAGCGATAATTTTTGTCCCTACCTGCATCGCATATTTTACCAAAAGCTTAACAAGATGCTGGTTTTCTAGATGACAGTGAATATTCCGTATAAGTGACTTATCAAGCTTAATAAATTCAGGCTTAAGGTATACAAGTGTCTGTAGACTATTATATCCAGTCCCCGCATCATCAACTGCGATTCGAAAGCCTTGCTGTCGATAATGCTCAATTAATTCTTTAAATTGATTATAATTGATAACAGACTGCTTTTCTGTTAACTCTAATACGATTTGGTTTGGGGATAGATGATGTTTTTCAAGCAATTCCATCGTGATTCCGCTCCGCCAACATGGATCTGCCAACACCTGTGTTTGAATGTTAAGAAACACAAGCGGATTCTTACACTCACTTTGTTTTTTCACCTGCTCTGCAAATCGTTCAATCGAAAGATTTCGTAAAAACTGTTCTACCATAACTACGTAAGAGCTTTCCCCAACATAGTCATAAAAGGTTTCAGTTGTTGGAAAGTGCACTGTACTTTCAGGTCTATTCAATATTTCAAAGCCTTCAGTTGAGCCTTCCTCAAGTGAGAGTATTGGTTGAAACATCGTTTTTACTTTTGATTTATGCATGAGAACCTTAAGTTCTTCGTCCCGTTTGTATTCTTGGTATAATATGGCCCTTTTCTTTTTTAAAAAAGCAATAAATTGTATGATATTACGTAAATGATTTGTCTTCATGGGCTCCTACCTTTTGTACAAAATTAACATGATGTGTCTACCTTTATTATAAAGTGTGAGCTTTCTTTGGAACGATAAGATTATGTAAAGTTTTTGTAAAGGAAAAAAGGCTTGGAGATTTCCCCAAGCCTCAATATAATCAAATACGCCAAGATTTTTTAGGCCCACACGAGGTGAGTCACAAAGACGTTGCCACAGGATGTGGCGTTCTTAGTCTTTGATCCTTCGAAAAGTTTCCTTTGAAAATCTGTGGCATCCGCTGAAGGCTTTAACTTTATTGGGCATGAGTAAAAGACTTCTGCCCAATAAAATTAGTATTCCGTTGTAATAATCGGTGTTCCAATCGTCACATCAATTTCATTCTTCTCTACGTTTGCCCTAAGTCCGATCTGCAGGTTAATTTTTTCCCGTTCGGCCGTCATTAACTCCGATTCAAAAGCCTTAGAGTAAGCTGAAACAGAAACAAACTTTTCTTCCTGCAGCTGTTCCACGTTTTTCGCTTGTGCATCTTTCACCATCTTTGCTACTACTTCAACCAGTTCCCTTTCCTTAGATGCCAATACACCGGATATTGAATAAAAGGTTTTACTATCCTCAAAAGATTCACCAGTCCATTTAATCTGCTCAGCGGTTAGCTTTGTACCTTTCGCTTCATTGGTAATTGCGATTTCGTACTTTTCACCTGATTTATATGCTTTTAACTTAATCGACTCTGTTATTCCGTGTTCGTTCACTTTTTGTCCTTGCCATACATAATGGCTATTTTCTTCTTCAAGAATTTTTTTCCAGCTATATGAATCATGATTGCTCATGAAAACTTCTATTTGATTTTTCATATCATTTACATCATTTGCTTGTCCGAGCTTACCTCGTGATAAAGCCATCCATGATGAAATTTCAACATTGTTTTTCTCCGCAAGCATTTTTATTTCTTCAAGGTCATTTCCTCTAGTGGCTTCATTATTTGTAAAAAACCCCGCTAAAATTCCAACCGATAGAATTAGTGTAATTGTCAATTTCATCCGTCTCTCACCTCTTTAACAAGGATAGCCAAGGTTTTTCGTATCTATACCTGAAAATCTAGTAATCTAAAAAATAGATTAATTTCTCTAGTTTTGTTTTACTTTTCATTTTTTTAGTACAATATAAAGAAGATACCAAGGAGGTGTAATAATGAAATCAATTACTGTTTCGTTTCATAAAGAAGATGCGGTCGATGCAATGAAAGTCGACATTTTGGAAGAAGAGGATTTTAATCGAGTAACAGAAGGTGGCACGCGACACCTATTTGAGCTTGATACAAATATAGGTTTCTTTGTCTTTTTCGATGGTGCAGATGCCGAGGGGAATTTACATTATCTTGCCCTGCAATATGATGAAGAAAGTGAAGATCCTACATACTGTTTCTCATTTGAGCTTAAGGATTTTTATGAATTCATGGCATTGTACCTTAATGACCTTCAATTCTCAGATGAGGAATCTGAGGACGAAGAACAAGAATATGGCGCAATTCATCATCTTGCCCACCTGCTATTCCATATTGTCGAAGACGCGAAACAAGCAGAATAACAACAAAAAGCGCAAGCGAATTGGAAGAGGAACATCGACTAACTACTGCCACGTCCTGTGGCAAACGTCGATGTCAGCACTTCCTCGAAAATGCGGTGCATTTTCTTCGGCGATGTTTATGCTGTCGAAGCCTTCCTTGGTCCTGTGCAAGCCCGACAAGCACTAGACAAGCGCTGACAGAAGGCGCTTTTTGCCTTCAGAAGCGATTGGCTTGTGACCTCGAGGGGCTAGGCGCTAGAGCTGGACTTGGATAGACCACTTCATTGTGGTCTTTTTTCCTTTTCAAAAGGAAAAAATTATGAAAAAATAGAGAGAGAAAAGCCTAGGTGGGTGATGACTTGTTTCTTAATATCCTTTTCACAATTATTTTCATACTTGGTGTGTATTATTTAATTCAATACAGAATCAGCATAAAAAAGGCTGTTGACCTTTCTAAAGTGGCTCTTTTCCCGCAAACGGCGGATGAGTTCCGTGGGATCCTTATACCTACTGAATATAATGAAATGGAACCACTCTCTAAATCAACAAGGTCCTATAAAATTGTCAAATGGGGAACTGTTGTTGCAATTGCACTCCTTTTGGGATTGCTGTTGGTTATCCTTACAACAGACTACTTAGGGTCTTCCTTCTTCTCAATGGCGTATTTCTTTTTCGCCATCATAAGCGCTGTTCGCCACCGCGGAAATTTATTTATTTTGCCAAAAGGGATTATCCTGCAAGGGAGATATTTTTCGTATAGCCGAGTTAAGGAATATAAGGTCGAACGAATTGTGCGTTGGCATGATTTGTACGGCATTAATGACCGCATGAATTTTAGCTATAAGCTAACGATTAAGGTAAAAGGTTTTTTTCCATTAGTTAATTTTGTAGTTATTGAAAAAGATGCACATCTTGAAAAAATTATTCAATTACTGGAAACGAACGGTGTCCAAGGTAAAAGAATGGCGGACCCCTTTCAACAATCTAGCCCAAACATGACAACAAAATCGTAAATCACTAGGCCATCAGCCTGGTGATTTTTTATTTCCACATTTGTACCTTCTCTAAATAGGGATTTTGTCCAAACTACTAAGTACATTTGTGCATAGAGTAATTGAAAAGACTACTACAAAACGGAAGGAGTCGATAGATTTGCCTACTGCTATGCACATAAACCTACGTGTAGACCCTACTCAATACATTCCACAAATCCGAAATGTCCCTGGCTATGATTATATTCATTTAGTTAGACAGCCAAAGTATATGGTAGATATGTCCCTCTTAAATGATAAGGTTCACTATTTAAATGAAATTATGTCACCTACGAAATTTGTTAAAAAACAAAAAATAAAGCTTATTCATGCTCATCATGGACAGCTGGGAATCCTTTTACTTCCCTTTAAGGAACAAACTGGCTTACCCATGGTTACAAGTATTCGTGGACGAGATGGAACCCTCGCGGACCAGCATTTTACCTATCTAGATCATATGAAAATGCTTTTTGAGCAAACAGAAATGTTATTCCCTGTATGCAATTATTTAGCTGAGAGAATGATTGAATGGGGCTGTCCCGCTGAAAAAATCAGAGTGCTCTACGGTGGTGTGGATCTTGATCAATTTCACTATCGGTCACCTGAACTCACTGGAACACAAAATATCCTTTCGATTGGAAGATTAGTAGAAAAAAAGGGGCACCATGTTTTGCTCCAGGCTTTTTCAAAAATTCGTGCAAAATTTCCTCATGCAACGTTGACACTTATTGGTCGAGGGCCGATGGAGGATTACCTCAAAAACTTGGCGAGACAATTAAACCTCGGTAATTCGTTTCGTTTGCTGCAGCATCTACCAAAAGCAGAAGTCCATAAGCACATGAAAAACGCGGACCTCTTTTGTGCGGCAAGTCTAACCGCCGCAAATGGTGATGTTGAAGGAATTCCAAATACAGTAAAAGAAGCTATGGCAACAGGGATCCCCGTTATTTCAACAACCCATGCAGGAATTCCAGAGCTTGTGACACATAACGTGGATGGATTTTTAGTACCCGAAAACGATATCGCTGAACTTGCACTTGCACTTGAACACATGCTGACCAATCAATCTTTATGGCTTCCATTTGCTACTGCTGCACGTCAGAAAGTAGAGCAAAATTTCGAGTTATCCGCGCAGCTTAAGCAGCAAGCCCGCTTCTATGATGAACTATTAGGAGGTTCGAAATGAAAGATTTCACTTCAATAACTGTAACGAAGCTGGAAAAATTACTAGAAATCAAGAACCCTACTTCTTATCCTCTAATTGGCAAGGGGTCTCAAGGGGCTGTTTTTAAACTCTCCGAGGATAAATGTGTAAAAATTTATGTGGACCCTCTCCAAGCCAAAATGGAACAGGAAGCTCTTCAAGCCGCTAAGAAAAATCCCTTCATGCCAAAGGTTTATGAAACTGGTAAAAATTATATCGTGATGGAATACTTGAATGGTCCTAGCTTAAAAGAGTATCTCCTTGGAAGCATGTATATGCCCGAAGAGATCACTAAGAAACTTTTACAATTACTGGAAAGTTTTAAAAAGGCTAAATTTACAATGTTAGACGCCCCACTTCGCCATATTTTTATCGTAAATAATGAATTGAAGGTAGTAGATCATGTAAATGCATTCAAACGAATTCATCCCGTTCCGATTAAATTAATTCGTGATTTAAAATTACTCCTGTTGAAGGATTCCTTTCTCATGCAGGTGGAAAAGCTTGCACCAGACACCTATGAAGAGTGGGACAGTTATTTTTATAAAAAAATAAGCATTAAGAAAATGCTCGTTCTACCTGAAAGTGGAAATAGCGTTAAGGTTGATAGCTCTTTATCACAGCTGCTT
Source organism: Bacillus sp. JJ1566 (assembly GCF_036962685.1). Lineage (NCBI taxonomy): Bacteria > Bacillati > Bacillota > Bacilli > Caryophanales > Bacillaceae > Bacillus > Bacillus sp. JJ1566. Next base: position 31,405 of record NZ_JBALOP010000010.1, read on the forward strand.
ATTGGAAAAGGACACCAGGGTGCTGTTTACCGATTATCAGAAGACCGCTGCGTAAAGGTTTATGGAAAAAGCATACATGCTGAACAAGAACAAGATGTTTTATTGTCCTGCCAGCATTTGTCCTTCATCCCAAAGGTACATGAAGCAAAGAAAAATTATGTTGTGATGGAATATCTATCTGGACCAGACCTAAATACGTATCTAAAAAAACAGTCCAAACTTCCAGAAGAGGTTACGAGAAACCTACTAGATATCCTCACACAACAGAAGAAAGTCGGCTTTAAGCAAATCGATGCACCACTGCGCCATATTATTATCACGAAGAATGGCTTTAAAATGGTTGACCATGTGTATTCATATACACGCGACCAGAATCGTCCACTGGAATTATTTCAAAATCTGCGTGAAAGAGGATTTTTTGAGGCGTTTTTAGAGCAGGTAAAAAGGCTTGACCCAAAAACCCATGACGAATGGACCAATACCTCTATTCCTAAAAGCGAGGAAGGATAAGGAACTATGAGCATTCTAGTAACTGGAGCTGCAGGCTTTATCGGCTTTCACCTATCAACACGTTTGCTGGAAAAGGGATATCATGTCGTCGGTGTCGACAATCTCAACAACTACTATGATGTACGTTTAAAAAAAGAGCGCCTCCTTCGACTAAAGCAGCATAATAATTTCACATTCTATCAACTGGATCTGGCAGATTCAGAGAAAGTACTAGAGCTGTTTAAAATGGAGAAAATCAATATTGTGGTTAACCTTGCCGCTCAGGCTGGTGTTCGTTACAGTCTCAAGCATCCACAAGTATATGCCCATTCTAATCTAGTTGGATTTCTCAATATTTTAGAGGCCTGCCGCCATCATCCTGTTGATCATCTCCTGTTTGCATCCTCAAGCTCAGTATACGGGGCAAACGCGAGCATTCCGTTTTCAACGAAGGATTCTGTCGATCATCCTGTCAGCTTATATGCTGCAACAAAAAAATCAAATGAACTCATGGCCCACGCGTATAGTCACCTTTTTAACATGCCCATTACCGGACTTCGTTTTTTTACTGTGTATGGACCATGGGGTCGCCCCGATATGGCCTATTTTTTGTTTACCCGTGATATTTTAGAAGGAAGACCCATCAAGGTCTTTAACAACGGTGACATGCGAAGGGACTTTACGTATATTGATGATATAGTAGAAGGGATTATTGGCTTACTCAATCACCCACCATCTACTGACTCTGGCTGGGATCCATTGGACCCAGATCCAAGCTCGAGTAATTCCCCTTACAAAATCTACAACATCGGCAATAATAGTCCCGTAAGCTTAATCAAATTCATTAAGACTTTAGAAAATGCAATTGGAAAACAAGCCAACATCCAGTTGTATCCAATGCAGCTTGGCGATGTCAAAGAAACCTATGCCGATATAACCGATTTGCATGAAGCAATCGGATTTCATCCAAAGATTTCAATTGAAGAAGGACTTACAGAATTTGTGAAGTGGTATAAAGAATACTATCGGTGGTAGTATTCTTTATATTTCCGGCCCGCCTCCTTTTGGAAGCGGGTGTTTTCATGAGGCCGCGCTTGTGGGACATGCTTGCAAATTTTTCGCTTGAGCTTGTACCGCAAAACCCCTCTTGCAGTACATGCTTGCAAATTTTTCGCTTGAGCTTGTACCGCGAAACCTCTCTTGCGGTACATACTTCGGCGGTTTTCTGCTCGGGCG
>NZ_JBALOP010000010.1:33402-39088 GCF_036962685.1 Bacillus sp. JJ1566
CGATACATCCTTCTGCGGTTTTCAATCGAGCGTGTACCTCGGAGCCGCCCTTTCAGGTTTGTTCACTTAATTTCCAATAAAAACACGAATAAACGTTCTTATTTTAGTTGATAATAGAATATACGTTCGTATATAATATAAAAAAGGAGATGATGGCATGCGCGGGATTTTACAACGTGCCCTAATTCAGCACACACCAATCGAAATCATCTATATGTCACAGAATGGGATCCTTACACAACGCCAAATTCAGGTGTTGGAACTCCAAGAAACCACAATTAAAGCCTTTTGCATGCTTCGTAATAGAAAAAGAACCTTTAAAATAGACAGCATCCTATCAGCTGCTTCACCAAGGAAAAAAGGAGTTGTTAAATTTGCAAATTAGAACACTTCAAATGCGAATGGAACATACGGAACAAGAAATATTTGAACAGATCGAAAAATATATGAGAAAACACCACATAGCTCCGACAATGCGTGAGCTTTCGCGACTTTGTACATCTGTTAGCTCTACAAGCACTATCAAAGCATATCTTGATCGTCTTAAGGAAAAAGGCATCTTACACTATGAGCCGAAAACGCCAAGATCCATCACCTTAAAAAAAGAACTACCCCAGGCGAAATAGGGTAGTTCTGTCCATACATTATCAAATACGCCTTGCGTATTTGCGCCCGATTTTTAGGCCCATAGGAGGTGGATCATAAAGACGAAGACATCAGGATGTGGCGTTCTTAGTCTTTGATCTTATCGCTCGAAAAATTTCCTTTGAAAATCTGTGGCAACCGCCGGAGGCATTAACTTTATTCAGTCTGGGTTCGTTCCCAAATTAAATTGTATTCTTTTACATACGCCCTACACTATTAAAAGTAAGTGACTTCTACTGAATAAAGTTAAAGCTTTTCATCAACATCCGAAGTATCGACATCATCGCCAAACCAATCAACTAGCTTTGCTTTTGCCTTAGCTTTGACATTGTCATCAATATGCATGGCCACCTGGAATAGCGCAACACCTAAAGCTCCAAGATCATCTGTAAAACCAATACCTACAGCGAGGTCTGGAATGAGGTCGACCGGAAAAATAAAATATCCTAATGCTGCAAGAATCGTCACCCTTGCTTTTGCAGGGAGGTCAGGCTTTTGTAGCACATAGTAAAGCAAAAGTGCCGTGTACACAACGGAATGACCTGCTCTTAATGCAAACTTTTTAAGTTTTTCCCAAAACTTATCTTCCGAATAATGTTTTTCCATTTCATCCATGTGAATCCCCCATTTTATATGTTCACAATCTTTTACTACTATTGTACTACAGTGATAAACAAATGAATCATTGTACAAACTTTAAATTTTAACTTTCCTTAGGTTATGCTGCGGATTCTTTTTTACACGCTTAAAAGCTTTTTTCAAGCTCATCCACCAATGAACCAACATAAGCAACTGCCTTTTTAATTGGCTCTGGTGTTGACATATCGACTCCAGCTAGCTTCATTAACTCGATTGGTTTCAGTGTTCCACCCGCTTTTAGTGCGGATAGCCAGCGATCGACCGCAGGCTGACCTTCCTCTTGAATCATTTGGGAGGCTGCAGTTGAAGCGGTTAAACCTGCGGAATACGTATACGGATACAAGCCCATATAATAATGCGGCTGGCGCATCCATGTTAATGCAGCGAGATCATCCATTTCGACATCCTCACCCCAGAATGCAGAAAGCAGTTCTGTTTTTTGTTCACATAGAAGTTTGGCCGTAATTGGGGTGCCATTATGAGCTAACTCATAAACACGTCGCTGCAGCTCACCTTCAAGAATATGTGTAACAAAATTATGGTAATAGGTGCCTAAGGATTGTAAAATAACCCAGCGCTTCATTCGGTCATCATTTGACTGTGAAAGAATATGTTTGCTGAGCAGCATCTCATTCATTGTCGATGGCGCTTCGATAAAATATCGGGAAGGGCGTGTGTTTGAGATTCGTTGATAGCGACCTGCTAACACAAAGTGTCCAGCATGTCCCAATTCATGAGCAAGTGTAAATGTATTTCGCATTGAATTATTCCACGTCATTAAAATGTACGGGTGGGCACCATATGGGCTCGAACAGAATGCACCTGATCGTTTCCCCACATTGTCTGCTAAATCAACCCAGCGGTTATGAATTCCTTCCTCCATAATTCCAATATATTCTGACCCCATAACCTGTAATGAATCAAGAACGAGCTTTGAAGCTTCCTCATACGTTACTTCAGGGTTAAAGTCCGGATCTAGTGGAGCCTTTAAATCACTGTAATACATTTTTTCTAAACCCAAAACGCGTTGCTTTAATTTCGCAAGACGACGCATATGAGGAGCTAATTCAGTTTGAATTGTAAGTAACTGATTATGGTACATTTCCTTTGTTACCTGTTGTTCATCTAACAGCATATCTGTTACAGACTCAAACCCACGTAAGCGTGCTTCAATAACCTGCTTTTTCACCTCTGTAGCGTAGGTGGCTGCATATGTGTTTTTATATTTATCCAAAGTTTCAGCAAAAGCCGCAGAAGCCTTCCGTCGTAATTCCGTATTAGCCGAGTCCTCATATTTTGGAAATGAATTAAAAGTAAGTGGATGCTCGATCCCATCATCGGTCGTAAATGCAGAAAACTGCATATCTGACGTTTTACTTCTTTGATAAATCATATATGGAGAATCCATTACCTCACCAAACGCAGCCAATACTTCCTCGGCATCCGGTGAAAGTGTATGCTCCTTTGCTTCGAGGATATCTGATAACGTTTTTTGGAATTCTTGAAGTCCCTGTTCCTCTTTTATGTATAATTTAATCGTTTCTTCGTCTAATGTAAGCAGTTCTGAAGTTATAAATGACCAGCTTGCTCGCACATTTGAGAGTAAGGATGCTGCTCGTGCGGCGTTCGACTGATAAACGGAGTTTGTCCCATCTACCGATATATGTAAATCTGCGAAGCCCATCACCCGCATCACTCTTTCCTGTAGTGCATCCTTTGCCACTAGGCAGTCATACAAGGTCTTTGCACTTTCACCCACACGTCCCTTGTATTGTGTGACGGTTTGAATTTCCGCTTGTACAGATGTAAATTCTTTCTCCCATGCCTCGTTTGTTTCAAATAAATCTTGAAGGTTCCATGTTTGTTCAACAGGTACCTCGGATCGCAATAATGCCATGTGAAAATTCCCCCTTATGAGTGTTTCGATAAACGAAATAATATACTTCAATTATAAATTAAATAAATCAAATTTAACATAAAATAACCTAATTTTCTTACAAATCCAGATAAAAAAGAAGATCAAGAAAAATCTCGACCTTCACTCATCCCTTATAATAAACCTACCATTTTTAGTCCGTACAAAATTCCGTCCTCTTCAACGGACTTCGTAACATATTTAGCCACTTCTTTTACTTCATCAAGTGCATTCCCCATCGCTACACTATTGTGAATCGTGGTGAGCATTTCCATATCGTTTAATCCGTCACCAAAGGCATAAATGCGCTCTTCTGGGATGCCTAGTTTTTCAACAAGCTTTTCAATTCCTTTTGCTTTTGATCCGCCGCTTGGGAGGACATCAACAGAAACCGGATGCCAGCGAACAAAGTCAAAGTCTTTAAACCCATTTTCGTACTGCGATTCTTCTCCCTCTTGGACAAATAAAAGCGATTGGAACAATTTACGTCCTTCATAATACTTTGGATCATAGGTTGGAAAGCTTTTAATTTTTAAGGTTGCAATGCTTTCTGTAATAAATTCATGCTCCGGTACATTGGCCTTCATGTCCTCGTGGTCCATGTAGACAATTGGATGGTTATTAGCAAGTGCTAATTCTGTAAGCTGTAAAAGGGCTTCTTCATTTAATGGATTTGTGTAAATTTCTTCTCCGTTTAACACCACGTATTGACCGTTGTAACTTACATATGTTCCGATTCCGAGCTCCTCGCGCAGGTCTTCGAACATAAAAGGTGCACGGCCAGTAGCAATCGCCACTTCGTGTCCGAGTTCTTTTAATTTAAAAATGGCTTCCTTTGCCGAGGCTGGAAGTTGCTTTTTATGATTTAAGAGTGTCCCATCTATATCAAAAAAGATAAGGCTTCGTTCTTTCACTTCTTATTCCTACTTTCTATTCTGCTTTTGTCTAAAAATCACATATTACTTACGATACAATATTTTCGTGCTTTAAACAAACGATACAGTCTGCGCATTTATAAGTAGATAACAGGCAAAAAGTACTACTCTCAAGCATAAATTAGTAGTACGTCTTATTTCACCATCAAGGAGAGGGCACATGAGAAAAACTTGGTTATTAGGGTTTGGCTTTTTTAGCATTAGTCTTGGATGGTCTTTATATAATGGATTTGTTCCTTTTTTCCTCGATAATTTCATTACGAGTACGGCTTTGATTGGCTTTTTAATGACCATCGATAATTATATCGCTCTCTTTTTACAGCCCTATATCGGGCAGCTCAGTGACCGAACTCGGACGCGTTTCGGGCGCAGGATGCCTTATTTACTTATTGGCGTTCCACTTGCTGCCCTATTTTATACACTTATTCCTCTTCACACTGGCTTAGTATCCTTGCTCATTTTCATGCTATGTATGAACCTGTCGATGGCGATTTTCCGTTCCCCCACGATTGCTTTAATGCCGGACATCACACCTGAACCTGAACAGACAAAGGCAAACGGAATCATCAACTTTATGGGTGGCTGCGGTGCGATTCTTGCATTTAGTATAGGCTCATATTTATTTAGCATTGACGAGGCACTTCCATTTATCGCCGTTTCCATCGCCTTTTTAGTCACTTTGTGGATTGTTTTTAAATATATCAAAGAGCACCGTGATGCCCTTTCTTATACAGAAACAACAGTTCCGAAAATTAATTATCGGGAGGAATTGAATTCTTCTACCCTTTACCTGTTAGCCGCAATCTTTTTTTGGTTTATTGCGATACAGGGCATGGAAGCTTTGTTTACGCTATATGGAGTAAATGAATTAGGACTTTCAAGAAGTGCCTCCGCGTTTTCGTTGACCTTTTTTTCTTTAAGCTTTGTGATTTCAGCTATTCCTAGTGGCATCTTAGGTGCAAAATTTGGCAAGAAAAATGTGATTGTCTTAGGGGTTATCGGTTTAATCGTCTCATTTTTACTATTAAATTGGGTGGATTCAGTTATTTACTTGAGGATGATCTTGTTTTTGGGTGGCATCTTTTGGGCTTTTGTTAACATTAACGCATATCCATTTATTGTTTCTACGGGGAGTGAAAAAAGCTTCGGAACGAGAACTGGACTGTATTATTTGGTTTCCTCACTGGCAGCCATCACATCACCGCCAACCCTTGGTTATTTAATTGACCTGTTTGGGTTTAGTGTGTTGTTCCTTGCGGCAGCTGGAAGCTTGATTGTGGCACTGATTTTTATTAGCAAAGTGAAAGAGCATGCAATAGGCTCTTAGTAAATAGCAATCGCGTGTGTGAACTGGGAACAGTTTTCGCACACTTTTTAACTTTATTCAGCAGAAGTCTCTACTTCTTTAGTGGGGGATGAATGTAAAAGAGTATACAATTCAGTCAGGGTCAGCTCGGACTAAATAAAGTTAAAGCCTCCGGCGGCTGCCACAGATTTTCAAAGGTAATTTTTCGAGCATAAGATCAAAGACTAAAAGCGCCACTTCCTGTGG
>NZ_JBALOP010000010.1:39129-49789 GCF_036962685.1 Bacillus sp. JJ1566
CCTAAAAAATCTGGGCGCAAATACGCCAAGGCGCATTTGATTGTTTTTTACCATAGACTATTACAATCATTTCTGATATTATTATCAAATAGTTACCCTCGATAACTATTTAAAAAAAGGAGTGAACTCCAATCGAAACATTTCAATTGTTTTTTCAACAATTAACACAAATGTACCGGCCTTTTGAGAGTAAGCTGAATGTTGAACTTGGTAAACATCAGCTTTATCGTGCGCAATGGTCGATTCTTTATTATATTGTAAATTTTGGCTCCCCCACACTCGTGGAAATTTCGAATTACCTCGGTGTTGAAAAGCCTACAGTTACAAGAACCATTAATCGTTTAGAAGAACTTGGATATGTAGAACACATCCCTGGAAAAGACAAACGAGAAAAGAGAATGCAGCTTACTAATCTCGGGAAAAAAGTTTATCAGGATGTCCGAAAAACGGTTGATGAATTTGAAATAGAAATAATAAAAGGTGTTTCTGAGAAGGAACTACTTGAGGCTATACATGTTATGAAAGCAATACGGAACAATTTAATAAAGTAGGAGGAGTTTCAACTTGGAAAATCAAAAACTTTGGACGAAGGATTTTATTATCGTTTCCTCCATCAATTTTTTCTTAACATTTGTCTTTTATCTTTTGGTTGTCATCATTGCCGTTTATGCAGTTGATGAATACGGTGCTTCTACAAGCCAAGCTGGGCTTGTTACTGGAATATTTATCGTAGGAACGTTAATTGGTCGCCTTTTTATCGGACGATTTATTGATTTGATTGGTCGTAAAAAAACATTATTTATTGGATTGGTTTTATTTACTATTACGACCTTCTTATACTTCGTACATGCTGGAATCACGTTTCTTCTCATCAATCGTTTCATTCACGGGATTACACTTGGTATTGCCAGCACAGCTACTGGTACAATCGTCGCACAAATCATTCCCCCAAAACGCAGAGGTGAAGGAATTGGTTATTTCAGTATGAGTGCGACATTAGCAACAGCAATTGGTCCATTTATCGGATTGTTTATGTCTCAGCATACGAGCTACCAAGTTATCTTCAGTCTATGTCTAGTTATTGGCGTCATTGGATTACTCACTTCGCTCATATTGTATGTCCCACCACTTGAGAATGAAACAAATCAAAATCAAGAGAAAAAAGGCTTTTCGATTGCTCAATTTGTTGAACCAAAGGCACTTCCAATTGCATTTGTTACGTTGGCGATTTCACTTTGTTATGCAAGTGTTCTTTCATTCATCAATTTTTATGCGATCGAAATTGAGTTAGTGACGGCAGCAAGCTTTTTCTTCCTTGTCTATTCAATTGCGGTTCTCATCTCACGTCCTTTCACTGGTCGTTTGATGGATATAAAAGGAGCTAACTATGTCATGTATCCGGCCTTTTTTATACTAGCGATTGGGATGTTTCTCTTAAGTATTGCTCATAACAGCGTTACCCTTCTTATTTCTGGTGCGCTTATTGGTCTTGGATTTGGAAATATGCAGTCATGTACCCAAGCTGTCGCGATCAAGTTGACTCCAGCACATCGCATGGGACTTGCGACTTCAACTTTTTATATCTTTTTAGATGCTGGACTAGGATTTGGTCCTTATCTATTAGGTTTTCTTATTCCGTTAACCGGGTACAGCAAGCTGTATTTCATTTTAAGCATTATCGCTTTGTTAACCATTGTTCTTTACTTCTTCATGCACGGAAAAAAAGAGGCAGGTCAAAAAAGTCCAACAACATCAATCTCCATGTAAAAAAGAAGCCTTGCCCAGTGATTTGTTGGGCAAGGCATTGTTAGTTTCGGTTTCGGATTCCGTCTATAACAAAATTGACAAGCTTATCTACTTCTTGGTCGATATCCATTTTTTCTTGGGATGGTAAAAGAACAAAATTCGTGACGAGAAAACCACCGAAAGTCGTCAAAAGCATATCTTTCAATAAATGGGTTGGTAAATCTTTTATTTCCCCGCGGTCCTTAAACAACTCAATGGCTTGAGTAATCCGCTTTGCCACACTATCCGCAAAAAATGGAGCAATTTCTTGGCGTAAGGAGTCACTATATAATAATTCCTTCACAATGATTTGAAAGATTTCTCTATTTTCGATGACGAATTCAATCCTATTTTTAAAGAGCCCTTTTAAAAAGTCTTCGAAATGGAGGGTCTCCTCAGTTAACACCTCTTTAAACACATTTTCGGCTATACTTGGTAATGCCTCCTTTAGAAAAGGAAGGATGACTGAAAGTAATAAATTATCCTTCGTGCCATAATGACGAAAAATGGTACCTTCTGCTACTCCAGCAGCTTTTGCAATCTCATTTGTCGATGTATTAGCATAACCTTTTTCCGCAAACATTTGGATTGCTGTTTCAATGATTTTCTGTTGTTTGTCGGTTTGTTTTTTTGATAATTTGGTTTGTTCGATTAGGGCATCTAATAGATTATCCTTAGACACATTCTTTCACTTCCTTAGTTACAATGCGCGGTATTTTTTCAACGCAAATACGTTTAAAACGATAAAAATAGTAGCGAATACGGCCAATGCTAAAAGGTTCAAGCTTATATCGGTGAATCCTAAGCCTTGATACATAACTCCCTTTAATGCATCTGCAGCATAGTATAGTGGCATAACTTTCGCGATTGCTTGAAGCCAGTTCGCCATTCCTTCAAGTGGGATGATGCCCGAAAAGAAGATTTGTGGAATAACTGCCACTGGAATGAATTGTACCATTTGAAACTCAGAAGCCGCAAAAGCGGATAGTAGGATTCCTAAGGATAGCGCAACTAACGCCAAAAGTAAGTTGATTACGAGTACATTCCAAATCGAGCCAACTAAGGTCACGTCTAACACTGAAATGGCAAAAAAGACAACAATCACCGTTTGTATAATCGCGAAGATCCCGAACCCGACTAGATAGGCTGTGACAATTTCCCCTCTTCGAATCGGAGTTGACAAAAGACGCTCCAACGTTCCCGTTGTTCGTTCTTTTAACAAACCAATCCCAGAAATTAAAAACACAAAAAAGAAGACAAAAAACCCGATTAAAATGGGACTCAGCACATCAAAAAAGACTGTTTCATCGCTGCCGTATACATAGTTTGTTTCAGGTTCTTTTTTGGGCATTTGGCCTAGGTTAGGTATTTGACTGACTAGCTTATCCTGTGTCTGAGCGGCAAATACTTGATTCACCTTCATTTGTAACGCTTTTGCGGAAGTTGGGTCACTATTTGTTAGTGTAAGTACGATCTGCTCATTGTTCATTACTAGCAATGCATCTAGCTCGTGTTCAAGAATCGATTCCTTAGGATTGGTCGCTTGTTCTAACTCTACGAGGTCAATATCATTTTCTTTCAGTGCTTCTAAAAGGGTATCATCAACATCCACAACTCCCAAGGTTGGTTCTGATGAATCCCCATTAAACATGACATACATAAGGGTTAGTATTAATAGTGGAGCTACAAATAATAAGGCCAGTGTCCGCTTGTCACGAAGCAGCTGCTGAAAGATTCTTTTTATAAGTGCAAAAATCCTCATTGTTTCGCCCTCCCCGCATGTAAAAATACCTCATCGAAATTACTTGCTTGGTACGTTTTTTTCAATTCTGTTGGGGTACCTCTAGTTAAAATTCGACCATCCCGGACCATTGCAATATAATCGCATCGTTCCGCCTCTTCCATGACATGAGTTGTGACGATGATTGTTTTACCTTCATCTCTTAGTCGGATTAATTCATTCCAAATAATGAGTCTTAACTCAGGGTCAATACCAACAGTTGGTTCATCTAAAATGAGCATTTTCGGATTTTGAATTAAGGCGATGGCTAGTGACAAACGGCGTTTCATTCCCCCAGAGTAGGCAGAGACCTTTTTATTTAAATCATCGGTAAGGTTCACGAGTGTTGCCGTATATGCAATTCGTTCTTTTGTTTGAGCTCGATTTAACTTATAAAGTGCAGCAAAAAAGGCGAGATTTTCCTTCCCCGTCAGCTCTGTGTAAAGTGCATCGGCTTGGGCCATATAACCGATGTCCTGCAACAGCTGCAAATTGGGCATTTTCTTTCCAAGCACTTGAATAGATCCATCGTCAGGAGAATCCATCCCAACAATCATTTTGACCAACGTTGTTTTACCCGCTCCTGAAGGCCCTATAAATCCATATATACTTCCTTCCTTGATGGAAAGTTCGATTTCATTTAACACGACATTTTTTCCAAAGCTTTTACTAACTTTTTCAATTTCTATCGTATTGGTCATTATAATACCTCCCTTTTAACCTAAAAATGAGTGATTACTCACATTATGGCCCTATCTTCTAATCCCGTCAATATAAAAGTGAGTATTCACTTACAAATTTTTTTTGAAGTTAGGACATTCGAACAAGCACATTGTTCCTCTCGTTCATACGATAGACTAAGGGAGGTGACAACTATGGACTTGCTACAATTTTTAAATGAAAATTATTATATGTTGGTTCCAGCTCTTTGGGTAATTGGTTATTTTCTTAAGGCTACTCCTAGTATTCCAAATTGGTCGATTACATGGATTTTATTAGGTATCTCTTTAGTAGGTGGCACATTTTTCTACGGGTTTACTGCAGAGGCTGTCTATAATGGAGTAATTGCAGCTGGGGTTGCGGTTTTCGGTCATCAATTGTATAAACAAACGGCTGAGGCAAGATTCACAAAAAAATAAGTACACACGAATGCACTAATCTATTTTCACTCATAAAAATAGCAAAACGCTTGGTTTTTTCCAAGCGTTGTTTGTGTGTTTCACTTTATTGATTTTTGTACCAGACGAACCAACCTTTATCTTTGCTTTTCGATACAAAAATTTGGCCATCTGATGCAATGTCACTTTTTCCTTCCCATCTAGGAAAATGCAATTCGACTAACCAAGATTTATCCGCGATTTCTTTACCACAATAATTGGAGGACATTTGATATTCCTTTGCCACATTTTCATCTAATGGCTGTGCTGTAACGACTTCCCAATCAGCATAGTGATTTAAGTAGTCACTCTCCCCAAAGGTACGGGGGATAATGGTTTCTAAAGCCTTTAAAAGCTCATCTTTATAAATCACCGTTGTGTTCTCTAACTGGCTTACATTTGGACATTCAACATTCGCCTGTGCACCGACATAGTATGGGAAAAAGATGACAAGAGTAAGCAGGGATATTACTACTTTTTTCATATTATTCACCTCAGGTAGTAATATCCCAATATTTTACACGGATTATGCGTGCAGCTCATGATATTTTTTCATTAAATCTGCTAAATCTACTAGTAATAGCTTTTTACTTTCTTCCATTTTCACAAGTTCTGTGTACCGTTTTACTTGGATAATGGCTTCTTCAGCTTGCTCCTTTTTATTTAGTAGGACATAAGATCTTGCCAACGCCTCATATCCATACCCAATATAAAATGGAGCTAACTCTGCATTTTTACTAATTTCTACACATCGCTCTGCATAGTATAGAGCCTGCTCTCCATTTTCAGCTACTGCATAAACCCGAGAAAGCTGCCAATATCCTATTGATAGATTTTGTTCGGTATGATCATGTACCTGCGTCCAGTGCCAAAACGAGGTATGACATAGGTGAATCATTTCCTCTGTTTCATTGACCGTACGATCTGATTTTTCAAGGATTTCCCACACTTTGTTGAAGCATTCTGTTGCTAATTGCTTATGAGATAGATTACTCATTATATTCTCCTCAATATCCTTACTTTACTTCGTTCTCTGCTTCCCATTTTGCAACTTCTTCTCTAACGCGTGGTGCTACTTCTTTACCCAATAGTTCGATTGAGCGCATAACATCTTCATGCGGCATTGTGCCGACAGGGCAATGCAGCATAAAACGTGTGACTCCTACATTTTTACGTAGGGCAATAATTTTATTGGCAACATACTCAGGGTCACCTACATATAACGCACCCTCAAAGCTTCGGGCAAAGTCAAAGCTTTCACGTGTATACGGCCCCCAGCCACGCTCCTGTCCTAATTTACTCATTGCTTGTGCAGTTGATGGGAAGAACTTTTCCGCCGCTTCTTCCATCGTTTCTCCAACAAACCCGTGGGAATGAGAAGCAACTGCTAATTTTGAGAAATCATGCCCCGCATGAGTAACTGCCCTCTTATATAATTCAACAAGTGGTGCAAATTGAGTCGGTCTGCCGCCAATGATCGCTAGGACTAGTGGCAATCCTAATAGCCCTGCACGAACAACTGATTCCTGGTTCCCACCACTTCCAATCCAGATTGGTAATGGATCTTGAACAGGTCTTGGATAGATTCCACGGTTATTGATGGATGGTCGATGCTTCCCTTGCCAAGTTACTTTTTCTGACTTTTGAATGTGAAGCAATAGATCCAACTTTTCTTCAAAAAGCTCATCGTAATCCTGTAAATCATAGCCAAACAGGGGGAATGATTCGATAAAAGAGCCTCTTCCTGCCATAATCTCGGCACGACCATTTGAAATGGCATCAAGTGTTGCGAAATCCTGAAACACTCGAACCGGATCAGCCGAAGAAAGTACAGTAACTGCACTTGTTAAGCGAATTTTCTTAGTTTGTGAGGCTGCCGCTGCAAGTACCATTGCTGGTGCTGAAGCTGCATAATCCTCCCGATGATGCTCTCCGACTCCAAAAATATCCAAGCCCACTTGATCGGCAAGCACAATTTCCTCCACAACCTCACGAATTCTTTGTGCATGACTGATGACCTCGCCAGTTCGTGGATCTGGTGTTGTCTCAACAAAAGTACTAATTCCTATTTCCAATGTCTGTACCCCCAATAGTAAATTCCTTATGATAGTTCCTACTTTATAACTACCTCTATTATTTAATATTGTAAGTTCTGATGCAAATTTTTAGGATTTGAAGCAATCATATAAAAATGAATGGAACGAATAATGCATGCACCAAGTCTAATAAGTAGACAGTTGCTAGAGCCGGACTAACCAGTCATGTCTAAATAGATATATTCATTGTAAAATAAAAGCTAACGAAGGGAGTGGTCCTTTACAAATGTCTATTTTTAAATCCTTTTATAAGAGTTCAAAGTCCAATGGACATTCCTTTGAAGCACTCATCAAAAAGGAACAGGAAAAACTTTATAGAGTAGCTTATTCTTATGTAAAAAATGAACAAGATGCTTTAGACATCGTACAGGATGCAATCATAAAGGGCTTCAAATCCTTTGATAGATTAAAAGAGATCGGTTATTTTTCAACATGGATTACTAGAATTCTTATCAATACAGCAATTGACCATATCAGAAAATCTAAAAATATTATACCCCTAGAAATGGACTGGTTCGACCCCGGCCGGAATGATGAAAATAAAACAGTCATGGCAATGGATATCGAGCTTGTCTTTGAACAGTTAAAACCACACCAAAAATCATTGCTTCTTTTACGTTTTTATTATGGTTACTCCATTAATGAAATCTCTGAGATTCTTGATAAACCTGAAGGTACAATTAAGTCCCAATTACATCGGACACTTCAATTGGTAAAAGAAAAACTTGAAGACGGAGGAGATACATATGGAAAAGCTTCATCAAGATATTAAAAGTATGGTAGATCACGTTACCGTCCCTACTGATAAGCTTAATGAAACAGTCCAAACAGCCCTATTATCTGGAAACAGGCAGCGAAAACGCTATTTCTTTCAGATGCCTACTATTATGGCTAGTATTGCTTCCCTATTTATTTTGGCAATTGGCGGGGTATTGTTTACTTCATATTATTTTGGACCTGAAGACCATTTTAACGGTAAGAAAGGAACAGAAGGAGTTTCGTACACTGATAGTATTTTTTATAATGTCGGTGATGCTGGACTTAAAAGAATGGCCATGGAAGGAAAGACAAAGAATCTATCACTAGAGTCAGAGGATCAGGGATTAAAGGTTATCCTTGAGGAAGGGTATCTTGACAGCCAGCGAATGGCTATTTCCTATCGTTTAGAATTAACTGGTTCAATGGAATTCATTAAAGAAACTTCCATTTCTTTAGACCTGTATGTTGACGGAAATTACAAGAGTAACCCAATCTACAGTGGAATGCATACAAATACAGTGTTCGATACAGGTGATGTTTTTCAGTTTGAAACATCGGAAGGTTTTCCGGAAAATCCAGAGATTGAAATTCATATTACATCAATCAATAATGTCGAAGGAAATTGGTCATTCACATTCGATTTACTGAAGGAAAAAGAATTTATCAAAAAATCAAGTGTTGCTAAAAAAGAGGACAAGAAAGGTAACTACTTTGCTGTCAACCAAGCTCGTCTTACTCCATCCCACTTACAATTAAACACAGGAACAAAACTAAAATTAGAAAAATCCTACCCAGAATTAAGTCATTATGACATTAAGGTGGTCGCACTTGGCTCGGACGGAATAGTATATCTAGACAATCAGAGCAGAAGGGGCGGCAATGATTCATATGACCTTGACGCTCCTGAACTAATGATAAATGAAAAGGTTGAAATTCCAAGAAAAAGTAATTCATATTTATATAAAATAATTCCGTACATTGTAACCTATGAGGGAGAAAAGGTAACTGATAATGGATATATATGGGATGAAATTACTGTGCCATTTAATCATGGGGCCATCTTAGAAACTGATTCTAAGATTAAAGTAGCCGATATTAAAAATGAACCCGGAAGAACTATCGTTTATTTTGAAATGGATGCCTTATTGCCGATTTTCCCGATAATAAGAGATCGCAGTAATGAGATAGACTATCAAGCTATTTCTTATAAAAAACATGATCGCCTTCTTGAGGTAACTTATCCGAAAGTAAAGAATCCGGAATCCTCGCAATTATTAATGCATGATGCTACTTACGAAGTGTTTTCGGATTTAGAGCTTGAAATAGATTTAAAATAATTTTAAATTAGGGCCAACCGATACACCGGTTGGCCTCTGAATTTCATACAAGTTAGCCATAAAATCTAGAAAATGGAATATTATGTATAAATACAAAACCTTTTACTGTATAATACGTATAATATATAGAGAAGCTTCTTTTTTCCAGACCCTTGATACTATATTAGTAGGAGTGATGAAAATGCAATTAGTTCCTGAAAAAATTCGCGTACCACTCTCTCATTTCAAATTCACTATATTTGAAACAGAATCTCTCAGCGTTTTTTTCTCAGCATTCCGACTTAAAAGTTACTTCCTTCTTCTACTCTCGCCGATTGGATTAGGAGCATCAGCCTACTTAGCACAAATGTCAATTGAGCTTGGAACACTCGGTCCTTCAGTCGGATTGTTTTTACTAAGTCTATTACTCTTACTACCTTGGACACTCGTACCAATTACATTCCTATTTACAACCTTCAAGACAAAAACATGGCAACGCATACTGTCATGGGCATATGTTGTGCTGCTTCTTGCTTCTTATATTTATTGGTTGGTTTTCTTTCTATAATGATAAGGACTATAACTGCGAGTAACAAAAAAATCGTGTCTACCCCATCGGTAAACACGATTTTTTAAATCTTAAAGTTTTACAGTCCATCCAAACGGATCTTCTTTTGTACCGTTTTGGATACTAGTAATTGTATCGTATAGTTTTTTGGATAGTTCTCCTGTCTCACCGTTGTTAATGTTCATTTTTTCATTATTGTAGAATAGTTCTCCTACAGGTGAAATAACAGCAGCTGTTCCAGTTCCAAAGACTTCCTCAAGTACACCATCATTATAGGCCTCTTGAATTTCATGAATCGAAATTTTTCGTTCTGTTACAGGTACATTCCAGTGTTTTAAGAGTTCAATAATTGACTTTCGAGTGATTCCATCGAGAATACTACCGTTTAATGCCGGCGTAATCACTTCTCCATTGATTTTAAAGAAGATATTCATGCTTCCTACTTCTTCAATATATTCTCTATCTCTACCGTCAAGCCATAATACTTGAGAATACCCGTTTTCACCTGCAATTTCTGATGCTAATAAACTCGCAGCATAGTTTCCTGCTGTTTTTGCATCACCTGTTCCTCCTGCAACGGCACGAACATATTTATTTTCCACAGCAATTTTTACAGGATTGATACCCTCTTTATAATAAGAACCAACTGGGGATAAAATAATCATAAGTTTATAGTTTTTAGCCGGATCGACGCCAAGATGTGCTTCCGTAGCAATCATAAATGGTCGGATATACAAGGAAGTACCTGGAAGATTCGGAACCCAATCTCTATCGATTTCAATCAGCTTCTTCAAAGCATGAAGGGCAAATTCTTCGTCAAACTGCGGCATGACTAAACGCTGGTTAGACTTATTGAATCTTTTCATGTTTTGATCTGGTCTGAATAATAAAATTTCCTCATCCTTTGTACGATAGGCTTTTAATCCTTCAAATACGGATTGACCATAATGAAACACAGTTGCAGCAGGATCTAAAGGAATTGATTGATATGGAACAATTCGAGCATCGTGCCAACCCTTTCCTTCCGTATAATCCCACATAAACATATGGTCAGTGAAGCTAGTTCCAAACACCAACTGATCAAATGGAGGAATTTCTTTTTTCTGAGTTGTAAGGGTGATGTCAAGTTTTAAATCTGTCGTCATGTTAATCCCAGCTTTCGTTTAATATAAATCAGAATAATTATCGAAATCTTATAT